>JANLHA010000048.1 GCA_024653845.1 Candidatus Omnitrophota bacterium
TTTACCAAAAATGTGGGCCACATGACTCAAGCTCTCAACGTTATTAACAATCGTAGGGTTATGCGACGTTGGCGTAAACCGAGCTCCCTGCATAAACGGCGGCATGATTCGTGGCATGGCATAACGCCCATCGACAACTTCCAAAAGCGCCTTCTCTTCACCAAACAAATATTCATCTGGACCCGGAACAACTTCGACATACCCTTCTTCCATAACATTGGCAGCCACCATTTCATCAATCGCTCCCAGCAAGCGCGCCATTTCTTTTTTAAATTTGGCTTTCAGCCCAATAATCGCTTTTTCAGCGCTAATGACCTGTGCTGCAATCAACAACCCTTCAACGAGCTGATAGGGATTTTTTTGCAAAAGATAACGATCTTTATATGTTCCTGGCTCCCCTTCCGACCCATTGCAAACGACATATTTGGTAGGACACGGATCTTCAAAAACCGTTGTCCACTTGATCGCCGTCGGGAACCCCGCACCTCCGCGCCCGCGAAGCCCTGCTTTTTTGAGTTCATCAATGATCTGACGGGGCGTCATGGAACGCGCGCGTTCCAAACCTTTAATGCCCCCTCTTTTTCGATACCCCTCTAAAGAAAGGATGGGCTTGAGATCTTCGGGCAGCAAAACTCGTGTTTCTTGAACCATAATTTTTTATTCACAGCGGCGACCAAACCAATTGGCGAAAAAGCGCCAAATTGCGTCTGTGATTTGACGATCCGCTATTTTTAAATTTTAAAGAGCTTTATCATACTTCAGAAAGCCTGAATTTGCATCTAAAATTTCACGGATTCTTTTCACCTGAGAGGCATCTTGATGTTGCTCATAAAAATGCAAAATTTGATTCAAATTATTCAACGTTTTTGTATTTTGAGGATCCAATTCCAACGATTTCTCGAAATATTGAAACATTTCATCATCACGGCACAATTTGAAAGAAACAGTTGCAAGATTACTGTATAACGCAGAGTAAAATCGCTCTCCCAAAGGCGTCAACTCATCCTCTCCCTTTAAAAAGCTGATCGCTTTCTGATAAGAATCATAAGCTTGCCGGTACAACCTTTTTCTCTGGTACGCCTCTCCCATTCCCCAATGAGCTTGCGGAATATTTGGAGTTTTTTTAATATTGTCCTGCCAAAACCCGATTTCTGCCTGCCAAACAAAATTACGCTGATACGTTAACAAGCTCAAAACGAAAATAATCGCGATCATCAAACGCTTCACAGATCGGGAATCTTCAAAAAATGCACACAGGACAACAGGCAAAAGAATTGCAAATCCCACCATGGGCAAATAAAGCCAATGCTCATAAATGAGCGAGCGATCCACAATGCTTGCAACCGTAATCTCCACAGATGTGGTGATAAAAAACCAAACAATCGCAAAGCTGATCAATCGTTGTTTGTGAAATTGTCGAAAAGCCACAATGACCAAAACGAATAAAACCAAGATGGAAAGAATCGTCCGGAATTCCCAAACTTCTTGGACAAGAGGGTAATCATACTCATGAATTTGGCTGATCGGAAGGATGAAAAGCCGTAAGTACGTTCGCAAAACATTGATTTCTGTTAGAAAATATCGAAGGTCAAAACTGTTTGTGCTCACTTGCTCTTTCAATCCCCACACCGAATCCGGTTGATTTTGCAAAAAGACCAGCGGGAAAACTCCGGTGACGACAACAAATGGCAGCCATGCTTTGATTTTCTTCCAGAATTCTCCACAAGAAGACCCAACAAAGAAAAACTCATAAACCCACAGCATTGCTACGATCGTGACCGTCATTTCTTTGGATAAAAATCCCAAAATCATCATCACTCCCGTTGCAATGTAATAACGCCTCTTTTTCGTTAACCGCGCCTTGGCATAAAACAGCAAACTTAAAATATAAAAGAGCGTTCCCATTTCCACAAAACGCTGAGTGACGAAAGAAACTGCCTGAGTTTGAATTGGATGACACAGAAAAATCAATGCCGAATAAAATGCCAATTCCGGAGCACGACTTCTGGGAGGGTTGTTTTTCAACGCAGGCGCTTGATAGGTCAACAGCAAAAATTGATAAACAAAGAAAGTATTGATCAAATGCAGAATGACATTAAAAATGTGGTATCCAACGACATCCAGCTTCCCAAAATGATAGTTGATCGCAAATGTCAACCCCACAAGGAATCGGGTGTTAAACGTTTCCCAAATCTCTCTGATATTCGAAAGATCTCGAATGGCCGGATTCTCGACGATGACCTTGTAATCATCTGACAAAAACTCTCCGCTCAGGACATTCGAATAAATTGCGAACCCAATGATGGTAATGGTCAGCGCAACAAACATGTTCATTCGCATCTAGTTCTTTAATCCAATCCCATTTTTCAGAAGATAAAAATTCATCAAAGCTAAAATGGCTGTAAAACTGATTAAAATGAAAACACTCGCAATCACGCTCACGTCTGAGACACCATAGAAACCGTAACGGAATCCATTCACCATATACAAAATAGGATTAAAAAGAGAAACCTTCTGCCAAAAGACTGGTAAACTCATGATCGAATAAAAAACGCCTCCAAGATACGTCAGTGGCGTCAAGACAAAGGTTGGGACAATAGAAACATCGTCGAAATTCCGCGCTAGAATTCCATTCGCCAATCCTCCCAAAGAAAAAACAGTCGCCGTAAAGAGAATAAAAATCCCAATGAGAAAAATATTAAAAATGTGGGGATGCGTAAAAAAAACTGAAACCGAAAAAACCAAGGCCCCGACAATGACTCCTCTCACCACCCCACCGGTGACATATCCCGCCATGATCACCCATGAGGGCGTGGGAGAAACCAAAATCTCCTCGACATTGCGCTGAAATTTGGAGCTGAAGAAGGAACTTACCACATTGCTATAAGAGCTATTGATCACCGCCATCATCACCAACCCAGGAACGATGAAAGACATGTAGCTAATACCTCCTATTTGCCCCAGTTGAGAACCAATAAACTTTCCAAAAATGACAAAATAAAGTGTCTGAGTGATCACTGGTGGCAAGAGGGTTTGCAACCAAATGCGCATAAACCGATTCACTTCCCGACGAACAATGGTTTGGTAAGCGATAAAGGTCGACATTATGTTTTAAGGATTTTAAGATATAACTTTTCTAAGCGATGGCCTTGACTACGAAAATCCGTAATGGTCATTCCTATTTCCGTAACTTTCAGAATAAAATCATGTACATCCGATTTTGAGAGTTCCACTTCAAAAGTATTTTCTTCTTTGATCATGGGGCCAAATTTTTGGATACTCCCAACATCTTGGATGCGGTCCACGGTCACCAAATAAATCTCCTTTTCAAGACGCTGCATCAAATGATAAACCCGATCATAGGTAACGAGCTCACCATTCTTAAGAATGGCGACATTCCGGCACAACTGTTCAACTTCTTCAAGGTAATGCGTCGTCAAAAGAATGGTCATCCCCTGCTGATTCAATTCTTTCAAATAATCCCACATCCCATGGCGCAACTCCACGTCAACGCCTGCCGTTGGCTCGTCTAGAATCAAAAGTTTAGGATGATGAATCAAAGCTCGCGCAATCATCAACCGGCGTTTCATTCCCCCTGAGAGGGTCCGCGAAGCTGAATCTTTCTTAGACCATAAACCTAAACGTTTCAAAATAACTTCAGAATCCATCCTTGCTTTTCGATGATCAATTCCAAAATAGCCTGCTTGGGTGACCAAAATATCTTGAACCTTTTCAAAAATATTAAAATTGAATTCTTGAGGAACAACGCCGATGAGCTGCTTGGCTTTGGAAAATTTGAAATCGATATTATGATCAAAAACTTTGACTTCACCAGAAGTTTTCTTAAGGAGATCCGTGACAATTCCAATCAGCGTGGTTTTGCCCGCGCCGTTAGCCCCTAAGAGAGCGCAAAAATCCCCCGCCTCAATCGCAAAAGAGACATCTTTTAAGGCCTGCGTGCCATTAACGTAGATTTTGGAAAGGTGTTGGACGGAAAGAGCATGCATGCAACTAAACTAGCATTAAATATTATCGAATACCACGATTTTGCTCTCGCGCACTGCGAGACGCACGAACCGCGTCCCTGGCACTTTGGTCAATCTGACCGACAGCTCGCGGAGCTTGGACCGACTGACGAGTTGCACGACGGTCTTGACTGAAATCACGCAAATTGCTTCGAATCGAAGATGAGGTCTGTTGGAGTTCTTGAGAACTTGCTCGACGTAATCTCGGTGTTGTTGCTAAACTCCCCCTAGAGTCCAATTTGATCTGTTGAGAAGCCTGCCTTGCAGAACGCATTCCAAGAATCGCATTATTGCCTGATTTGGATCTTCGGTTAGCATCAAGTCTAATTGCTTGGCTTCTTCGACGTGCCTCTCGAGCCCCTTGCTCCGCATTCTGGGTAGCTTTAGCAACACTACGACTGCCTTGTAGAGACTGCCGGATGGATCGTCGAGCATCACTGGCCGCTTGGAAACTATTTTGACTAGCTGAACGAATATCTCTTTGGCTGTTGACTCGAGCGGCTTGGCGAGCTTGACGAGCCTCTCGACGAGAATCACTCGCAGCTCGTCGGGCCTCACTCATCGCCCGTCGTGCTTCACTTGCGGCCGATTGAGCAAAAGCTTGTGAAGACATCACTAAACCCAATATCATTCCTATAATAGAAAATAGAATCTTCGATTTCTGCATAACGTCCTCCATATCGATCTGTTAATTCTTGAGTACACAGAGTATAACATAAATCCTTTTTTGAAACTAGCAACCCCCCTCTCCTACGCAAATGGTTCGAAGAGTTATTGTCAGCCCCTCTTTTCCCTCCTATAATGTCCTCATGAATTTAGAAAAAAAAATTGCCCGCCTTTTGATTCGGCAACAAAAAACACTCGCCATCGCCGAATCTTGCACCGGAGGATTACTCTCCCACCGCTTGACCAATATTTCGGGGAGCTCTCAATTTTTCAAATTAGGAGTGATTGCTTACAGCAACGAATTCAAAAGCAAAATTCTCAAAATTACACCCCAGACACTTCGGCAACATGGCGCTGTCAGCGTTGAGGTCGTGCAAGGAATGGCTCAAGCAATTCGTCGTGTGGCCAAAACCGACTTGGGTATTGCGATCACTGGAATTGCTGGTCCGACGGGAGGAACAAAGAATAAACCTGTAGGAATGGTTTATCTGGCCGTTGCGACTTCTCGCCGAGTCATTGGGCTCAAATGTCTTTTGAAAGGTTCTCGTCTTGAAATCAAAAAACAAGCCACAACTTGTGCTTTGAAAGTTCTCGAACAACTCCTGCAAAAATGACATCCATGCTTCGCACCTTTATCGCCATTCCCTTAAGTTCAGACATCCATGCCCTCATTGAACGACTGCAAAAAAATCTCAAAGAGTTGAATCTCGATGTCAAATGGGTCAAGCCTACAAACGCACATCTCACGTTAAAATTTCTAGGAGATACGCCTGCTGCAAAAATCCCAACCATTCACAACGTCATGAAAAATATTTTTGCAGGACTTGGTGAGCTTTCTCTAACAACGACTGTTTTGGGTACTTTTCCTGAGCTTCGACG
>JANLHA010000047.1 GCA_024653845.1 Candidatus Omnitrophota bacterium
CGTTTGTGGAAAAGCGTGTGGAAGTTGATCCTCGTCGTGAAAAGATAGTCGCTGCGATTGAAAAGATCCGTGAGCGTCTTCATGCACAACGAGAGGCCAAACGGATTGCTCTGGATACTATCAAAGACAAACGATTAGTCGAGTTTTTCCACTGGCTTGAAGAACATGGCCTTGCCGATGACGTTGTGGTTATTGGTGGCGGTGTGAGAGACGCCTATACCGGAGGCATGCTCAATGATCTTGATGTGACGATCAAAATTCCGCTGACTGACGAGGAAAGGTTTGCCTTTGCCCCTACAACTTCTCAGGCGAACGAAAGAGTTTATCATTATGTGATGGAAAGATTGGAACGATTGGCAGCGGCGTTGGGTGTCCCCGTTCAAGATTTTCTTCCTCCTCTCGGTGATAAAAAGATCATGTGGCGTGGAAAATCCGGTGAGTTAGAAGTTCAGTATTCAGGACCTATTAAGTTGAATGGCAAGGATGGAGATCCTATTTATCTCAAACGATTGCTTGTTAATGCTGATACAAGGGCCATGTACTCTTCCAATACCGGTCCTGCATTGCTGCATCTAGGATTAGATCACCAAGGAGGTTTATATGGCCGGGTCGCGGCGTTGGATGATTTTGACCAGGGAATAGTGCGGGTCGCTGGTGATGGTAACAATTTCGCAATTGGAAATATTATCCGCCTTTTGAGATTGAAATATCAATATGGTCTGCAGATTTTAGAAGATGATGAGGCATTGATGCGAGAAACAATCCGTAAATATAACGACGGTGAATTACCTCTGCCGGATGTCATTTTAAAAGGAGTTGTTGAGCGGCAAATGGATCGTTTGGTAGCTACTGCGCGGAATCCCGCTGCGGCGATGGATGAGTTGGAAGAATTAGGTATCTACGAACTTTTGACTGATCGAATGGGACTTAATTTGGAATTTTCACCCGATGAGGTCGATCGAGAGTTAGGTCGGCCCGCCGCAGGTCGGTCAGCTTTCCGTGTTGTTGATTGGTGGGATGAGGACTCTCTTGAGGTTTTAGCTAGCTTGTTTTCAGATTCAGGTGAAGGCTCAGAAGCAGAAGGAGCATCTTCTCCAGCACCTTTGAACCCCGGTGGTATCGCTCTTAACGCCAACCGTCTCGAATTGGAAACCACGGGCGAGAGAGCTAAATCCCGTTTGCCCGTCGATGATTTTGCTTTCTTAAAGCATCCCATTGAAGGTTTCAGCCCAATCATTTTTGAAATCACGCCGGCAACAAATCTCCCTCTGATGATGGGATTCCCCGAAAATTGAACTCCTTGTCACTTTTTTCATAACAAATTAAGTACTCACCTTGTCGAACCACCTTTTTAAATGTTACACTTTACTATCTATGAAGATATTTTTAAAAAGATTATATAAGGGGTCTGCCCAAAGAATGATCCGATCAGTGATCATTTTACTGATTAGTGGGAATCTCATTCTTCCTTCGGGCCTCACGGCTGTCCATGCCCAAGGGATGCCCACAATGGAGGCCAGTCTTCCTTCTCCAGGAACCATGATTCAGCCAGGTCCAGCGTTTTATCCGGCGGTTTTACGTGGAGTCAAACTGGATCCAATGGACCCATTGCGTTTTGATTTCATTGTCGATACAGGAGATGTCAACCTTCAGGGGCAACCTCTTCAAAATGAATCTACCAAATTGATCAAATATTTTTTAGCCACATTGACTCTTCCAGAAAGTGATTTGTGGGTCAACCTTTCGCCTAATGAACCAGACCGTATTGCTCCGAACAATTTGGCTTCAACGGAGATGGGGCGAGACATGTTGGCGCAAGATTATCTTTTGAAGCAGTTAACCTCTTCGTTGATGTATCCCGAGGGAGAAGTGGGAAAGAAATTTTGGGGAACAGTTTACCAGCGCGCTCAAGAGAAATTTGGGACAACGCAGATTCCGGTTGATACGTTTAATAAAGTGTGGATCGTGCCTGATAAAGCTGTGGTTTATGAGAAGGGCGATCGTGCGTTTGTAACCCAGGCGCGGTTGAAAGTGATGTTGGAGGAGGATTATTTAGGGCAGACTACAAAAAAGTCTAAAGAAATTTCTAAGGATGTTATTCGAGAAATCATCATCCCTGAGCTGGAACGTGAAGTCAACGAAGGACAAAATTTTGTTTTGCTTCGCCAAATTTATCACTCGATGATTTTGGCGACATGGTTTAAGAAAAATTTGCGTGAGAGTGTATTGGGCAGAATTTATGTTGAGAAAAGCAAAGTGGCCGGTGTGGAAGTCGATGATCCGGCAGCTAAAGAAAAAATTTATGAGCAATACCTCGCGGCGTTTAAAAAGGGTGCCTACAACTATATCAAAGAAGAGATTGATCCTACAACGAAACAGTTGATTCCCAGAAAATATTTTTCCGGGGGAGAGAATATGGCTGTGGGGGATGCTTTGACGGTAACCGGAACAGCTGCGCAAACACGCGTGGCCCAACGAGGTCAGGCCGTTACCACCGAGATTTATTTGGAGCCGATGAGAAGGCTTGATCGTCTATTGGATATTTTGCACGGTATTCGAGAGTATCAGCCTTTTCAGAATTTGCCGAATGATGTCTCAGAAGAACAAATTCTGATGGCGGTGGTCGAATATCTTCAGTCTCTTAATCGGGTCGACCCCGCACACGTTTTTATTACCCAAGAAGAGGTTGATGATAACGGTCGGCCCATTATCATTTACACGATCAGCGATGTAATAAAGAATTCAAGAGTCGGTCAGGCGATTGTTGATGAAGTGATGGCGGGACCGAGTGGTGTTCAGGCGATCAATTTCCCGTGGCAGG
>JANLHA010000049.1 GCA_024653845.1 Candidatus Omnitrophota bacterium
GTACGCATTTGGGTTGCACTCCTAATTTGCAAGGCAATGAAGGCAAGTTCAAATGTCCCTGCCATGGAAGTGGATTTTATAAAACAGGAATCAACTTTGAGGGGCCAGCTCCTCGCCCCCTGGAACGCTTTAAAATTTTTTTAACGGATGATGGAGAAATTGTTGTAGATAAAACAGCAAAATTCCAGCAAGAAAAGGGTGAGTGGAGCGATCCGGAGTCATTTATTTTAGTTTAAGAATCAGAGCAGGACCCGCTGATTTAATGGAGAATAAATTGTATGGCGCAGGAAAAAAATAATCCTATTCAAGATTTCTTTAAGAATCTCCCTCAGAGTCAACTTGCTCGAGCGATTTTCCGCACCGGCATTCCGCGCAATCGACGCCAGCGCATGATGATCATGCTCAACAGCGTTTTTCTGCATTTGCATCCGGTGCGCCTTCCCAAACATGCTGTCAAAGTCAAATACACCTGGTGCATGGGTGGTCTTTCCTTTTTTGTTTTTTTGGTTCTCACTGTAACCGGAATCCTTTTGATGTTTTATTATCGTCCGACCGTGGAATATGCCTATGGCGATATCATTGACTTGGGTGAACAAGTTCCTTTAGGGATCATGCGAGAGATCCATCGATGGAGCGCTCACTTGATGGTCATCACGGTTTGGCTCCACATGTTTCGTGTTTTTATGACGGGATCTTATAAACCACCGCGAGAATTCAATTGGTCTGTCGGAGTCATTCTCTTGGTTTTGACGATGTTGATGAGTTTTACAGGATATCTTTTACCTTGGGACCAGTTGGCCATTTGGGCGATCACGGTAGGTTCAAACATGGCTGGTGCGACTCCTGTTCTAGGAACGTCAGGTCCTGGATCAGCGCTGTTGGCTTTGGGAGATGTGAACTTTATCCATTCTGCTAGCGACGCACGATTCGCCATGCTCGGCGGGCGATTTGTTGGTGAAGGCGCTTTGTTAAGGTTTTATGTTTTGCACTGTATCGGACTTCCCTTTGTGATGATGATTTTTATGATTGTTCATTTCTGGAGAGTCCGTAAAGACGGCGGTATTTCGGGCCCCACATAATTCAAGGAAGCAAAATGGAAGCGATCAAACATTTCATTAATACCATTTCTGCACCCTACATCATGTTCCCTGTGGTGTTGCTTTTATTTTTTTTCGTTTTCCCGCCCACCACTGGACTGATGAAGATCAATCGACGTTTAGGGCTTTACAAGCTTTGGACCAAGCAGGGAGGGATTGCCCTTTTTAGCACATTGATTGTGTTTTTTGGATTTGGTTTGACCGACGAAAATTTTCGTAAGATTGTCATGAAGCCGGACAATGTTCCAATCGTTGCCCTGATTTTTTTGGTGGTCTTTTTCTTGTGGTTGAGCATGAAGCAAGGATGGGAGAACGATGCTCGCATCGCTCAAGGCAAACTTCCTAATGAAGCGGAAGACGCCAAAGAAAAAATTTTGGTCTGGCCGGATCTTGTTTACATTGAATTTATCTGCTTGATCATTTGCTCAGCATTTCTCATTGTTTGGGCGATCTTGCTCCCGGCACCGTTAGAAGAGCCTGCGAACCCAAGCGTTTCGCCGAACCCTTCTAAAGCGCCTTGGTACTTTTTGGGATTGCAAGAGATGTTGGTTTATTTTGATCCTTGGATTGCGGGAGTCCTTTTCCCGACGGTGATCATTTTTGGAATGATGTGCATTCCCTTTATCGATACAAACCGTAAGGGGAGCGGATATTACACGTTTCAACAGCGCCAAATGGCGATTTCTATATTTTTATTTTTCTGGTTAGTTTTGTGGATCTTTCTGATTATCACGGGGACATTTTTGCGTGGGCCAAATTGGAATTTCTTTGGGCCGTTTGAATATTGGGATCCCCACAAACTCGTGGCCTTAACTAATGTGAATCTTTCCGAATTCATCTATATGATTGTTTTGAATCAAAAGTTGCCGAGCAATATTCTCCTTCGAGAAATGTGGGGAATCCTCTTGATCATTGCGTATTTTGGATTGATTCCTTGGATGTTGGCAAAAACGGCTTTCAGAACGCTCTATGAAAAAATGGGTGTGGCACGATACAGCATTTTTACGATTTTGCTTTTGATGTCCGCGAGTTTGCCGATCAAAATGTTTTTGCGATGGGCATTTAATATCAAATACATTGTTGCTATCCCGGAATTTTTCTTTAATATTTGACACCATGGGCCAAGACGAACGTCATTATAATATCGAAAATCTCAATCGCCTCTTTGCGATCGCCAGTTTGGTTCTTTTGGGCGCATTGATTTGGCTTTTCAAAGACGATTTTTCACATAAGTGGAAACAATATCAGGACCAATTCCGTTCCCTCGAAATTGAAAAGACGCGCGTCAAATACGATTTGGCCAAAAATCAACTCGACAACTCCCCCGAATATCAAGAATTACAAAAGCAGCTTGAGGCCGCTAAGAAAAATTACGCTGAAAAGTGTTCGGATCTTGGCAAGACCACCAAGGCCATCGATAAACTCAACGAAGAAAAAGATATCACTGAACAGCAATTTCGTGTTGTGAAAGCCGAAATGGATGCGGCGAAATTTCATTATGAAGAAGCCGTTGTCCACCATGCGACAGATCTTACCAAAGCCAAAAGTTATTACGAAAAGTTGGACAAGCGTGTTCAGGATCTTCAAGCGTCTTTGAATCGCATTCGTGAATCCAGCGAAGAACAAACTCAAATCATCACCTCATGTGAAGAAGAGTTAAAAAATTTAGAACGTCAAAAACGGACCGTTGCCCGACAGGTTGAAATTCTTGAACGTAAGCTCAAAAAAATTGATCCTGGTGCGATGAGCATGACCAATCAGATTGCCAGCCTGGTTCGCGATATGCCGGTTCTTGAAATGTCCAATTCTCGTAATCGTGTGCAACAGATTGTTCTTAAAGATGTCACGGAAAACGTCAATTTTATGAATGTCGCACGGGTTGACCGTTGCACAACGTGCCATTTGGGAATCGATAATTCAGATTATCAAAATTCTCCACAGCCTTTCAAAACACATCCTAAATTGGAACTCTTTTTAGGAAAAGATTCTTCTCATCCCATGGACGAATTTGGATGCACTGTTTGCCATGGGGGGCGTGGAAGAGGAACAGATTTTGTATCAGCTGTTCATACCCCGTCGTCGGAAGAGCAGCGCAAAGAATGGGAGAAAAAATATGGCTGGCATGAATATCATCATTGGAAAGAGCCTATGTATGCCAAGCCTTATATTGAAGCGGGATGTTTCAAATGCCATAGTGATCAATCGATTGTCAAAGGTGCCGAGAAATTGAATTTGGGCCTCAATTTGATTGAGAAATCAGGATGTTATGCGTGTCATGAGATTGAAAAATACAAGGATTGGCCTAAACCCGGCCCGGCGCTGACTCATTTGGCCTCCAAGAGTACAAAAGATTGGACGTATCTTTGGATTGCCAGTCCGCAAGCGTTTCGTCACAATACGCGGATGCCTGCGTTTTTTGGCCAGTCCAATAATAGCGATCCTGAATCTGTCAAAAGATCCGAACAAGAAATCCATACGATGGTTCATTATCTTTTTGCTGAAAGTCAGGAATTCCCATTGCAAAGCATGCCTCATTGGGGAGATGCACAAAAAGGAAAAGAGATCGTGGCCTCCGTGGGATGTTTTGGCTGCCACCAGATCCAACCTCAACCGCAGAAAACACCGACGAGCCGGCAGTCCCTCTTGAAAGAACAAGGGCCTAATTTGATTGGCTTGGGTTCCAAAACTTCCAAAGTTTGGCTTTATAATTGGCTCAAAGATCCGCATCGGTATCATCCTAAAACTTTGATGCCTGATTTGAGATTATCCGACGAAGAGGCTGCGGATGCCGCCGCATATTTGTCTCAAGAAAAGAATACAGAATTCATGGCTAAAAAGGTTCCAGCCATTGATGAAGCGGTGTTGAATAAAATTGTTGATGAGCTTTTACAAAAGAATATGACACCTAAACAAAGCCAACAAAAATTACAGACGATGCTATTGGATGAGAAGCTGCATTTTGCTGGGCAGAAATTGATTGGGTCTTATGGATGTTATTCTTGTCATGATATCAAAGGATTTGAGAATTATAAACCGATTGGGACGGAGTTAACCGAAGAAGGAAGCAAGGATACAGACAAGCTGGATTTTGGATTTGTTGACATTGAACATCGTAAAGAAGCCTGGTTTACTCAAAAGCTGAAAGACCCGCGGATTTTTGATATGCATAAAATTCGCATGGCGGACGAAAAATTGCGTATGCCCAATTTTTATTTTAGTGATCAAGAGATTGAAGCCATCGTGACGGCGTTGATGGGATTGGTGGAAGATGGCACGGTTGAAAAGAAAAAAATGCCACGAACAACCAAGAATCTTTATATGGAAGAAGGACAAGAAATTGTTCGTCAGTTCAATTGCCAAGGATGCCATGAAATTGAAGGCGAGGGTGGGGTCATCCAGGAGGATGTGATCAGCTGGCTTGTCAATTATGACAATCGCAGTCCTGAAGAAGCCAACGCGATGCGCTTGAGCTTCAGCCCGCCAAATTTGATTGGAGAAGGCAAGAAAGTACATTCTCAATGGCTTTTTGAATTCTTGCATGAACCAACAAGCATCCGTCCTTGGTTAAAAGCTCGCATGCCCACGTATCGCTTTAATACGGCTCATCTGAATGCCTTGGTGAAATATTTCAATGCCATTGATAGCAAGCGTTCCCCGCATGAATTTCCGTTCTCTGGAATTTTTGATATGAAAAAGATCACGCCTGAAGAATTGGAAGCAGGACAAAAACTTTTCTCGAAAGATTATTTTGGATGCGCGCAGTGTCATATTGTGGGAGACAAAATGCCGGCAGGGTCCGCAGACAGCTGGGCTCCCAATTTCGCTTTGGCCAAGGATCGTTTGGATCCGGAATGGATCATCGAATGGATGCACAATCCCCAAGCGCTTTTGCCAGGAACCAAAATGCCAACGTATTTTGATCCACAAAATTTTGAAGGCGCTGGACCTGAAGATATTCTTGGGGGTGATGAAAATCTCCAAATCAAGGCTTTGAGAAATTATATTTTGACCCTTTCTCAGCCACAAAAAGAAGAAAATAAAGAAAAGCCTAAGCCGGAAGTTCAATCTCAACCCCCAACATCCACGTCCCCTTCGCCTGTGACATCTCCAGCGCCTCCGTCGACAACAGCTCCAGAAGGGGGATAATCGTCATGCTGATGACGATTCCTCTTTTAACAGCAATCCTTTTCGCCACACTTTATCCGCTCTGTTTCTGGATTCATTTTAAAGATCCTCTCAAAAATAATTTCCATCGATTTCATTTGGGTTTTGCTCTTTTTGTCGCAGGGGTCGCGACGGTTGGGCTGGGTATTCTCAACTTGAGCTCATTAATCACAATCGTTTCAATCCTTTGGCTCAGTGCGTTTTTAGCTATTACGGCTTTCTACTGGAAAAAAGAATATCCTAACGCTGCGATTGTTTCTCTCATCTGTATTTTAGGGGGAATTGTTTTTGTCCTCGTTGAAAACCATTTTATGGGATCAACTGGGAGAATTTTCTTTTCTGAAATTTTAGGTGGGCTAATCCTTGCTTCAACAACTTATGCTATGAATTTGGGTCATGGATATCTGAATGTGCATGGATTGCCGATTCATCATCTGCGACGAGCAACGTATGTGATGGGTGCATTTTTGATTCTTCGCCTTGTTTGGGATCTCGTTTCATTTTTGACAACAACAGTGATTTATCAGGGAGACCTCATTGGACTTTTTGAGTTTGTCATGACGCTCGATGGATTTCTGATTTTGGTTGCTATTTTATTCGGGACTATCCTTCCTTTGATAGGGACATATTTTGTTCTTGGTACCCTGAAAGTGAAATCCACTCAATCCGCAACGGGAATCTTGTATGTTTTATTAAGCGCAGTTCTTCTCGGAGACTTAACTTACCGTTATTACTTATTGAAATTTGGGATTGCGTTATGAAAGCTGTGACCGCGGATTGTCCTCATTGCAAGAAACCTTTCATGGCTCCAATTGAAGGCCCCGAGCCCATTTATTGTCCCCACTGTAATCAAGTTGCAGGACACCTTTCTGACTTCAAAACAATTTTTGAACGTTGCGCCATTTGCCAATGCCGGCAATTTTACGCACAGAAAGATTTCAATCGCGGTTTGGGATGTTTGATCATTTTGATTGGAATCATTCTCGTTCCTAAAACCTACGGCCTGAGCCTGCCTGTTTTTGCTTTGATCGACTGGCTTCTCTACAAAAAATACCCGACGATGGTGATTTGCTATCGCTGCGGTGCGGAATATCGAGGATTCTCAGCGCCATCTCATCTGAAGCCATTCATGCATCATATTGGGTTAAAGTATGATCGGTATCGGTAGTTTGGCTGAATTTTATAATCAATCAAATGAAAAAAGGAGATGTCCATGAAAAAATACATTTGTGGAATCATTATTGTACTCGGTTTAATAACCCTCATTTTACAATTGTCCTCGAACGTTCAAGTTCAGGAAGAAGAGTTGGGGCTTACAGTCGGTTATGAACCGTATTATTCCTCTCAAACCACCAACAGAAGTGGCTCAGATCATATTGCAGACAAATATATGAGTCAAATTTTAGATGGAAGAGAACCGATAAACAATTCTGAGAGTATTCTTGGAAATTAATCTTATGAAAAATAAATTTGTAACTTTTCCCTTCCTCGCGCGTTTAACCTAGTGGAGAGAGGAAAGCAGTAAGGCGGGGCGCCCTAGCAGGACCAGAGATCAAATTATGGATCCAACAGACGAAGAACTCATGTTAGCGCATCAGGCAGGAGAGACTCAAGCTTTTGAGACGTTGTTTCAACGTTATCAAAGACCAATTCTCAATTTCGCTTTGCGGATCCTCAACAATCGGGCTGATGCCGAAGACGTAACGGGTGAGGTTTTTATGCTTCTTTTTAGTAAAAAA
>JANLHA010000056.1 GCA_024653845.1 Candidatus Omnitrophota bacterium
CCTCCTCCGGGCCACCCGCTTCTTAATTATTAAATTTACTCCTCCAATACAAAATACCCTCTCAATGTCCGAATCAAACAACTCCCCTGAACTTGTTGAACAAGCTGAGAAAATGCCTTGGAACTTCCGACCTGTTGCTTATTGACTTCAATAATGACGTCATTCTTTTGTAACCCTGCTTCTTGAGCCCGGCTGCCTTTGCGAACATCGGCAACCAAAACACCCGGTAAATATTCAGTTTTCAATTGCTGTGCGATCGTCGGGGTGAACTCTCCGACTTTGATTCCTCGCCAATAACCTTGCAAAACAGGTTGAGCTGGTTTTTGACCATCCACTTTGCTCAACAGATCGACGTCGGGCCGTTGGGCCACTTCTAATAAAATCTTTTCTTTCTCTTTTTGTCCTTCTCGCCAAACTTCCAAAGCCAATCGCCGGCCCATTGGTGCACTGGAAATGTAACGCACAAACGTATTGCTATTTCGGATTCTGATCGCATTGACCGAAAGAACCACATCGCCTTCTTTTAACCCAGCCTTCTCTGCAGGACTTCCATCGACAACTTTGACAACCACCACACCGTCCATCGACTTGAGGCCAAAGTACCGAGCCAAACGATAATCAAGATCTTGAACTCCCACCCCCACCCAGCCATGGGTGACTTTTTTGCCTTCGACCAATTCATCAACAATCGCTTTGGCGTAATTGATGGGAATCGCAAAACCAATCCCCTGATACCCACCGGACGTCGAAAAAATAGCGACGTTGATTCCGACGACTTCCCCCTTAAGATTAACCAACGGCCCGCCAGAATTTCCAGGGTTGATCGCGGCATCTGTTTGAATCAAATCGGAATAATCACTGTCCATGCGTGATGTCGTCGGAAGAGAACGATGCAAAGCGCTCACCACTCCCGTTGTAACCGTTGGGTGAGGATCCGCCAAAACATTTCCGAAGGGATTCCCAATGGCCACGGCCCATTCTCCAATTTTCAATTGATCAGAATCCCCCATGGGAGCTACAGGCAAATCCGGCGCATAAATTTTGACCAACGCCAAGTCCGAACGAGGGTCCGTCCCTTTTAAAAGGCCATCAAAGGTGCGTCCGTCGGGCAGCGTCACCGTGATTTTATCGGCAAACCGGACAACGTGCTCATTCGTCAAAATGTATCCCTGCTTATCAATGATCACACCAGAACCGAGTCCAGCACTGCGCCGTTCAAATTCTGGACGAGACAAAGGCAGATCTCCAAAAAACTGACTAAAAAGATCCGCTCCAAAAGGAGTTCCATATCCCCCAGTATAACGCTCAACCCATTCGGTTTGGATGGCAACAACCGCCGGACCAATCTTTTCCGCGACATCCTGAACTGCAGTGATCAAATTCGGCTCTTTAGACTTTTCAACCCTTTCAACAGGCACTGTTGATGTTGACTGGGCACAAAGATTCACTGCTCCTGAGACAAAAACCAAAGCTAAAAAGACAATCAAAAATTTTTTATTCATAAATCATTATTCTCATAAAGCGTGAAGAGGACTTTTGACACCAAGCCCTCTTCACGCTTTGATCAATCATCTATTTCTTATTAATTCCCAATTTTTCGAAAATCTGCTTTTCAATCTTGGTTAAGATTTTTGGGTTTTCCAACAAGTATTTTCGAGCGCTGTCACGACCCTGTCCGATCTTTTCATTTTCAAAAGAAAACCAAGACCCTGACTTATCAATCACGTTGTTCTTAACACCGAGATCGAGCACGTCGGCGGATTTAGAAATCCCTTCGTCAAAATAAGTTTCAAATTCTGCCACCCGAAATGGCGCAGCCACTTTATTTTTGACAATTTTCGCACGAATGCGATTTCCAACGACCTCTTCTCCCTGTTTGATACTTTCAATGCGTCGAAGATCAATACGAACCGAAGAGTAGAATTTCAATGCGTTCCCACCGGTCGTGGTTTCGGGATTTCCGAACATCACACCGATCTTCATACGGATCTGATTGATAAAAATGATGCACGCTTTGGATCGGCTGATCGCACCGGTAAGTTTTCGCAACGCCTGCGACATCAAACGCGCCTGTAGTCCCATATGCGAATCGCCCATTTCACCTTCGATTTCTGCCCGAGGAGTGAGTGCAGCGACGGAATCAATGATGATCACGTCCACCGCATTAGAGCGCACCAATGTCTCTGCGATTTCCAAAGCCTGCTCGCCGGTGTCAGGTTGAGAGATCAAAAGATCTTCCAATTTCACTCCAAGTTTTCTTGCATAGGTGGAATCAAACGCGTGTTCGGCATCAATGAATGCAGCCACTCCACCGAGTTTTTGCATTTGGTTGATAATGCTCAACGTGAGCGTTGTTTTTCCTGACGATTCCGGTCCAAAAATTTCAACGACACGTCCTCGAGGAACTCCGCCGATCCCTAAAGCAAAATCCAAAGAAAGGGATCCCGTCGGAATCGCGTCCACATCGAGATGTTCACTGCCATCCATCTTCATGATCGCACCCTTGCCAAATTGCTTTTCAATTTGACTCAAGGCCAATTCCAAGGCTTTCCGTTTATTTTCTCCTTGCTGTTCCTTTTGTTCCTTAGTAGCTTCTGCAGCCGCCTTCTTCACATCTGCTTTTGTTTCTGACATCATGGCCTCCTGGTATAGGATATCTGCCCATCCCCGACGAACATCACAAAGTGCTCATGGCCTTTGATCCTGTTAGGGGGTCGCGGGACATAGGTCATGGTTAATGACGCTTTCTTGGGGAAGGGAATATTTTCAGGTCAACAAATTTTAATTTGCAGACAGGAAATTATAATGAATTTAGGGAAATTTGTCAATCGTCAAGGCAGGATGATTTTCGTTATAAATCTTGAGATATCAATTATTTTGGATTGGCCTCAGTCCAGGGAATCAAGACGTTTTTGTCAGATTCAAAAGGGCTGTCACCGCAATGGCCGCGGTATCGACTTTCAAAACGGTTGATCCCAAGGAAATGGGAATGCATCCGGCTTTTTGGGCCATCAAAATTTCTTCCGGGGAAAAATCCCCTTCGGGTCCAATAAAAAAAACAATCCGTTTCTTGGCTATGGCTAAAGACAACACTTCATGAAGAGACTGACGTTGCCCTTCAAGGGTGGGAATCAATGCCAAATCATCCTTTTGCAAATGGTTCAGAGCTTCAGAAAATTTCTGGATGGGATGAATTCTCGGGATGGTGAGGCGTTGAGATTGTTTTGCTGCATTGACTGCAACAGCTTGATATCGAAGTCGCTTCTTATCACTCTTTTCATCTTTCAAACGAACTTCCGTACGTTGAGTTTGAAGAGGAATGATTTCATCTATTCCCAATTCCGTACATTTTTCAATGATACTTTCAAATTTGGATTTTTTAGGAATCGCACAGGCAAGAATCAATGATTTGCTATTCTCGGACAACATTGTCTTTACCGAGTTGATTCGTACGGTCACTTTCTGACGATCGATGTGCGCAATCTCCCCAATGGCTTCACTGTCCTTACCATTAAAAATCGAAATGGTCTCACCTTCTTTAAGACGCAAAACATGGATCAAATGATGAATCTCCGTCGGATCTGTGATTTGAGTTTCCGATTGATCAAACTTGGGAACGTTAACAAAAAATCGAGGAATGGACATGAAATGGGTCTCCCAGCGGCCTTGAATTATTGACCGCTGAGGATTTATTTGGTGGACCGAGGGGGGATCGAACCCCCGGCCTCGTCATTGCGAACGACGCGCTCTACCAGCTGAGCTATCGGCCCCAAAATACATCAATTCTTTTTTTAGAAATTTCGGAGTGCCTATCTTGCGAAGCAAGATGCATAGGCCCCATGAAATTTTGATAATTATATACGTTGAGTAAGTTTTGTTCCAGCCATTTTTAGATCGTATCTAAATGCCCTCACTGATTTTCACTAGCGGTAATTAAACTTCTCTCGTCATTGGAATCATCTCTATCTTCTTCAAAACTAAAAAACTTAGGAAGGTCGACGGGGGCGACATTCATAATGATAGGAAAAAATCCATCAATCTGGATTTTCTGAAGCGGCTGTTGAGACCAAGGCAGAGGAGCCCCGTTTCC
>JANLHA010000059.1 GCA_024653845.1 Candidatus Omnitrophota bacterium
CCTCCTATGTCCTTATTGTATTGAAAAAGTGTTACCCATGTCTCCGGTATAATCTGTTACCTATGTATCAGGAAGGGCAGGGTCAGCCAATCGGCTGGCCCTTAAATTTTTGTAGTGGATAGGTGCGTGAGCATGCAATCCGCTGAAAGCGGATCAGGTTCCAATCGCCGTTACCTTTATGGGCGATTCCCGTGAGCGAAGCGAGCGGAAATCCTGTTTTAATTTGAAAAGGCCCAACTTAATGGTGGGTCTTTTTATTTTTTAGGAATTCTGTTGATATGCACACATTTGTATGGTAACAAACTATTGTGGACACAAAATTGAAAGCAGATATAGCCGAACTAGCTGTAACAAAAGAGTTGTTGCGTCGCGGGCACAATGTTTTGAAGCCCATTGGTGATAGACTAGCTTATGATCTTGCTATTGATACTGTTGGAAAGTTAATACGTTTACAAATCAAATGCGCTTGGTATGATGTCAATAAGTCGATGTATCTTGTTGATAGCAGAAGAACCAGAACTAATCGACGAGTCATGCTAAGAAAACCTTATACAAATGAAGAATTTGATTTTGCCATTATCTATATTCCAGAAGGCGAAATTTTTTACGTCATGCCCGTTAGTATATTCACTAGTTATGTAAGTAGCATAGCGATCATAGAAGAGACGAAGCGTCAAAGACCACCAAGGTCATTTGAATATAGGGAGAGATGGGATTTGTTAAGTGTATAAATCATAATATAATATTTTATATTATCATTTACCAGTATAACTGATAATAAGGATAATTATATTCTCACTTTAATAAGGAATTGTTCTTGAATAAAGAATACAATAATTTAGATATTACTAAAAAAAATGTGGAACGAGAAATTCTTGAAGCAAGGATTTATCGTAATTTGCTATCTAATCTAATAATGGGGATTAGAAAAAGCAGTTTTTACAATAATCACAAGGAAGTATTTCATTATATAGAGGGGACACTTGAAACGAGTTATATTCTCGCACTCTGTAAAATATTTGCAAAGTCGAAAGAAGAAAGCTTATGGAAACTTTTGGATTTGGTCCGTCAAGTTGAAGATAAGACATTTGAGAATAGGCTTAGAAGTTTTCCTCATGCTCCACATGAGCAGCTTCGTCAACAAAGAGAAAAAATATTACATAATATAAGTAGTTATATTGAGAGAATTCAAGAGGTTGAGGAACTATTAAATCCGTTTCGTAATACTCGGAGAGCGCATAATTTTCCTTTATTAATAGGGAAGGCGAGGGAAATCACTTATGGACAGACTGAAGAATGGCTTGATTTTGCAGAGGAAGTTTTTATTGCTGCTATGGACGGTGTTTGTAGTAGTGCTTGTCGAGTTGGAGATTTTATACCTCAAGAGTTGATTTATCAGATGGATAGTATGGTGAGAACAATAAAAGCTGTAGATTCTTATGAGAGAGCAAGAAATTATAATAGTGGATATGGTAGGTGAATAATGGAATTTTTTATTAAATTCACAATAACTATAGTGTTTGTTGTTGTATTTTATTATCAAACCCAGTTTCTTAAGACAATGTGGTCTAGTCAAATAGATCCTATTAAGACATTTCAAATATTTTTCAGAAAACTTGAGCCAAGCCCTGTATTTGTGACGAGAGATCCAATGAAAATATACCAGAGTGGGAATATTGTTGGTTCTATTGGAGTAGAGCCTACTATGCAGGAAAATATTTTGATATTTCCTGAACTGTATGAAACAGCAAACTTTAATTCCGAACTTTTTTTTGAATATAAAAGGTATAAATTGAAGGTTTCTAAGATAGAAAGAAAAATTGGAACTCTTGTCAATATGAATGGCAGCAAAAATAGGGTTCTACGGGGAGTATATTGTTCTATTATTAAAGATGATCATGGGTGATAGTTATGCCTTCCAACCAATCAACCGACATTTGTATCGTAGGCGGTGGACCGGCGGGGATGGTCTTAGGCCTCCTGCTCGCCAGTCGCGGCATCAAAGTCACGGTCCTCGAATCCCACAAAAATTTTGATCGGGAATATCGCGGGGAAGTTCTTATGCCGCGGTTCATTCAGATGATGAAGCAGGTCGGTCTTTTTGATCATCTGATGAAGTATCCGCATCTCAAACTCAAAAATTTCGAACTTTTCTGGAAAGACCAGCCCTTAGTGACCGTCAGCATAGCTAATCTTTCGAACGATGCGCCTTTTGCGCTCTGGATGCCGCAGCCAATCCTTTTGAATGCATTATGGGATAAAGCCAAGGCTTACCCCAATTTTCAGATTTTGTTCGGCGCGATGGTAAGAGATGTCATTCGCGAGAATGGAAAGATTGTTGGTGTTATCGTCGAACAGGAGGGAGAAAAGTTTGAAATACGTTCTTCGGTTGTCGTCGGTGCGGATGGGCGGTCTTCCATCGTGCGCAAGAGTGCAGACTTTGAATTTGAATACGAAAGTTATGATTTCGACGTGATTTGGTTTACGGTGAAACACCCAGTTGGATATGAGAATACCGTCCGAGCATTTTTTTCTTCACGTCATCGCTATTTGGTTTTGCCCAAGTATCCTGACTCTGTACAGTGCGGCTTGATTGTTCCCAAGGGGGATTTTCTGCGCTTTCGTCAGCGCGGCATTGAGGCGATACGCTCTGAATTACTCGACGGACACCCTGTGATGCATGAATTTGCCAGAGGGCTTAAAGATTTTAATGACTTTAATGTTTTACAGGCCAGAGTTTCTTATGTCAGAAAGTGGGCCCAGGATGGCTGTCTTCTCGTCGGCGATGCGGCCCACACCTGTTCACCGGCGGGCGCAATAGGCGTGTCTGTAGCCGTTGCAACCGCAATTGTCGCCGCAGACGTTTTGGTAAAAGCTTTTGCAAAGAAAGATTTCTCGGAAAATGTTCTCAGCGAAGTTCAAGAAAAACGCGGCCAAGACGTCAAAAGGATTCAACACATTCAAAGCCAATTCACGTCGGTTTTCTTTTTGCGATATCCTCATTTGCAATGGTTATCAAAATTTGGCATTATGCTAGCAGCAAAAACGGGATTGTTGCGTCGGCTTCAACGTGAGTTGATGGTCATGCAAAAACCGTTGCCTATCGAATCGGAGATATCTTTATGATGGAATGGATCATCGAAGTCCTCGGTTGGCTTGGAACATTTCTTATCATTTGGGCCTATTATCTCATTTCCTCCAACAAATTGGATTCTGCAAACAGAACCTATCAGCTTCTCAATCTCATCGGCGCAATTGCTCTTGGTGTGAATGTTTTCTATAAGCAGGCGTGGTCGGCGTTCACGTTAGAAATCATTTGGGGCGCAATTGCGATTCTGGCTTTGATGAGAAATCGAAAATAATCAGGAGGCACATGAAAAATTATTATTTTTCTGTTTTGCTGTTGTCGGCAATTTTTATAACGTGTTTTTCTTATAACGTTTGTGCAGAAACAAATGAATATCCGCTATATATGAAACATTTTATGGAAGGCCAAGTGAAAAAAAGTTATGAAGCGGTCGAAGGGGCTATTCAAGCCAACCCCAACGATCAGGCCGCAAAGGATTTTAAAAAAACATTAGACCATGTATTTAAAAAACAGCCCCATAGTCAAATTCCAGAAACGATTCCAGTCCATGGACAGGAGCTTGTTTCAAAAGTGTTGGAAAAGAAAATTGAAGTCAAATTAGGCAATTCAGGAGACAGGGATTTGATTGAATTACCGTCGGGAACGGTCAGCTTGCTGGGTCCTCAAGGATGGAGAAAGAAGGCAGAAACGGTCCTTCCGAACAGGACCCAAATGCTGATCATCTACAATAAGTCAGCAAATGATCTTCCTGTGATCGCGGTCTCGGCGGATGAATTGTCATCCAATCAATCCGTTCTAGAATTTGCTCAGAAAACAAAAGAAACATTACAAAATGTTTATCAAATGAAAGTTTCTGAACCGAAAGAAGAAGTGGTCAATGGCCAAAAATTGATTCATATGGATTACAGTGGCCAAGGAGCTAGAGGGGATGCCATTCGTTTTAATACATATCAATTTTTAATGGGGAAAAAAGTCATGACTGTGCAATATGCGAATATAGAGAGTCGATTTGATCGAGAGGCGGATCAGTTTGGTCAAGTCATCCAGAGCCTAGAGATCAAATGATGATAGATTATGCAAACGATTATTAGTGTTGAAAATATTTCGAAAACGTTCCTTTCGCAATCCCGCCGACGGAAAGTCAAAGCCCTTGAGGATGTGAGCCTTTCTGTCTATCGAGGAGAGATTTTAGGAATTCTCGGTCCCAATGGAGCGGGAAAGACAACATTGTTAAATATTTTGGCAACGTTGTTGCTCCCAGATCAAGGTTCGGTGACGATGCTGGGCCTGCCACTTGTTGAGAAAAATTTTCCTTATTTGCGTCAACAATTCAATATGAGTTCAGGCTCGCCGAATCTTCCTTGGAGTTTGACTGTCGAGGAAATTTTGCGTTTTTATGGACGGTTATATGGTCTTCGAGGAGAGGGATTAAAGGACAAAGTTGAGGAGTTGATTAAGACATTTGAATTGGAGCAATTTCGCGGTCGTCGGTTTGATGAGCTATCCAGTGGCAGCAAACAACGTTTGGCGCTGGCCAAGGCGTTGCTTAATAACCCTAAGATTATTTTTCTCGACGAGCCGACAGTGGGTTTGGATCCCGATGTTGCGATTCGTGTGCGCCAGATGGTTCAGGAGGTGATTCGAAAGACCCAGGCAACCGTCCTTTTTACCACCCATAAT
>JANLHA010000066.1 GCA_024653845.1 Candidatus Omnitrophota bacterium
AACAAAATTGCCATTCTCATCAACACCCACAATTCCCTCGCGCGCAGCATATTCCAGCGCCGCTTCTTTTTCTTCAGTCATATAAAATGCCGCAGCCATCGGTCCAAACATCGGCCCTTGTTCGCCCTTACGTTGTCGCTCCGATTGACGTTCGGAAGGATCGGCAATCCCAGGGAACCGATCCAAAAGAACAGCGATAACGCGAAGGTCCGCTTCTGTCCAATTATCTAAAGCTTTTAAAATCTGCTCTTTGGTTTTGTGACCTCTTTCGCTCACCGCCTCAACTGCATTCACATACTCCGCCAACCGATTCCAGTCGGCCACATACTTTTCATCGACCGGGGCATCAAAACGGCTGATCCGATCGCTATTGAGATTCACAACATTAGCGACTGTTAATCGCTCTTGATTTGACTTAGCGCCTGAATCCAAAAGATCAGCAAATTTGTTAGGATTCCACTGAATATAACTTCCAACCGCGCTCGTCTCAAAATGAAGTTGGCCACTTTCATCGACGCGCGTTGTTCCGCGCAACGCTGCGGCATTGGCTTCTTCAAAAAATGTCTTCGAGCCCAACGTATTGAGGTAAGCACTATAAAGACGCCCGCCTGCCATACTCACCTGGCCCGGGGCCTGACGATCTTTGACGGTATAAAGAAGTTTAGCCACATACGCTTCTCGATTGTGCTCTTCTGGTGAAATCAGCTCATTATCTTGCAGAGGAATGAATTCTTGACCGTATTCTCCGGTATACATCTTAGAGAAGGAAACATTGTTACCGCGCATCATGCCTAGAGCCATAACGCCTGAACCGGGATCAATAATTTCTCCTCTGACCTTTTGACCATCCTCATTCACTCGTTCATCAATAACAATCGGTGCACCCTTCTCATCGCCACGGAATGCAAATGTTGTGTAAATATCTCTATACTTAGGATCAACGGCATCCTTTTCTTCAACCAACTTTTTCTTCGCTTGCTCAATTTCTTCACGAGAAGCATAAAGCTCTGGGGAAGGCGCGTTTGGATCCACGATCGTGGGTTCCATACGCATAACGCCTTCAGGGGTATTTTCTCGTTCTTGGGCTTCTTCCGCCTTGATCTCTTCTTCTTTCACCAAAGCCAAAGCATCTTGAAGGATAACTCCCTTATCTGGAACGTACTTTGGCTGCAAGGTATCAAGTTCACGCGTAGGTCGTAAAACACCCTTATAAGCAATGGTCAAATCTTCATTACGTCCTTCACGTTGATAATCAATTTCTGTCGCGGTCAAAATTTTTCGTCCCGAAATCATTTTGTAAGGACTTTCAGATTCGCTTGAATCAGAAAGCGTATAATCTCCGCTTGCGAGGGCACCGCTTAAATCCACGGCCTCCCCTGCTTCAGGCGATGCGGCAGGCTCTTCCTTTTTCAACACTTTCACCATTATTGTGGCTGCCGGCTTTTCTGTTTCTTCCGATGGCGCTGGGGTAGTTGGTGGCGTTGCTACTTGGGGTTCTAAATTTTCTGTGCCTCTAGGCACCCTTCTTGCCTTTTGAAATCCGTCAAACCATTCTAGCCATTCAGCACCTGCTTTCTTATCCGCTTCAGACAAATCTTGTCTTAATCCGGGAAGGGGCTCCTCTTTCACAAAAGATTCCTCAGGATTTTCAGCAACTTCGAGACTGCTTTCTTGAGATTCAACGCTATCAAGCGAAGTCACCAGGCCTTCGAGATCGAGTTCCAATTCACCCGCTAAACCTGCTCTGGCAAGTTCAACGTCAACGTCTTGACTTTTGAACCCTTCGAGCTGAAGGCTTTCAATTTCAAAAACTTTTGAAACTTTTTTCTCAACATCTTTTTCCAGTCTCATCATCCCCGTCTGAGGATTGTAAACAATCTGGCTATCTTGAACCGCATCGTTGTAAACCACCTTGCCGCCTTTATCGACAACATACACACCACCCATCAATCCATCTCGTCGCAATCCGGTGTTGAGTGCGGTCAAAAGAAATTCTTGATTCCCATCTTTGCCTTCCATGTTCGCTAACATCGCACCAAACAAATCTTTGCTGGCCGCATCTTTTACGACGGCCTCGATGACGCGTTTTTCAAAGTCAGCTGGCTTTCCTTTGAATTCATGGCCTATGACTTTAGGAGAACCTTCTGAAACTTCGGGCAACGTCGCAAAATCTCCATTGATCTCTGCTTCTGCATCTGCTAAAGAAAAATGATTCGACAAGCTCTCCGACGGCTCAAACCCTCCTTCTTCCTTGCCTTGCGCTAATGTTGTTGGCAAACCAACATCCCAATTGAGCTTGATCGCATCAGGATCTTTTCGTCCTAAAGCCACTTGCGTCTGAGAATTTGCCGACAAATCATCGCGAAGACCAGGAGTACCGCCATCTTTATTGACAGCTTCGCCACCCGCCGCTGCGGGTTCAGGCGGGATATCCCAGAAAAGCGCATTAGAATCGGGGCGGCTGCTCAGAACAGCATCTCTTAAAGATTTTAAAGACCCTGCTTCTTCCGGAGACATTTCAACCGCCGTGATCTTCGGATCTATCGTAACTCCACCACGCCTTGAAGACCCCCTTGACAAATCTTTTTCTTCTTTCTCACTAGCGACCTGAACCACACCAGGCTTTGACCCTTTTGGCAAGTCCTCTTCTTTAAACTTCTTACTAGTTATTTTAGTAACGATTTCAAATCCTGGTTGACGCTTCTGTGAAGGCTCAACTACCCTTTCAGTCTTCGAAGACGCTCCTTCTACAGAATCTTTCGAAAAATTTTCACCAAGCACTAATTCTGCATCTACCAACGAAAATTTGCTTAACAGCTCTTCAACCTCAACTTCTTCCTTAAATTGTTGTTCCAATTTTGTTCGCGTTTTCTCGTCAACCAACGCATCCGAGCCAAACATCATTCGCCAAATACCTTTGTCTGACCGCGTTACCTCTGAATAAACCGCCAAACGTTCATTTTCCATTCCACTCGGACGAGCCAAAACACCCTCGAGAGAAATCGAAGGCATTTTTCCAAGAACCAAATGGATTGCATTCGGTTGTCCTCCCGCGGAATAATTTCCGGTGACAATCGAATCGCCAAACAACACACCCTGCTCAAAAGGAGCCTTGTAATAAGCAAAATCCGCACTGCCGCCTTCTCGAAGATCCCCCTCGATGCTCACTCGACCCTCGACGCTGTAATAATTCGGAGTTTCCAAATCTGCAAAAAGGCCAATATTTGCAACGGTCGGCCCCGTCACCTCTGCCACGCGATCCGCCGCAAGGAAAAGTTCAGATGGAACCAAAATGGCCGTCTTTCCTTCAAGGGTGGTTTCGTGCTTGCCAACGAACCTTTTCCCCGAAGCCGTCTGAATCGTGATGTCGTCTCCATCCAACTCGACGTTAACAATTCTGTGGTCTAAAATTTGCTCTACGATCGGCCCTGCTTTTGGATTTTCTTTAAGGAAGGAACCTGCATTTTCTTGTGTAGTCAGAGCTTCGGCCGGAGGATTAGGATCTTTTTCAAAAACACCCGCCGCCACAAGTTGTGGTATAATTTCTTTAAGTTCTTTCTTAAGATCTTCTTGATTCTTTCCCTTAAGATCAACGCCAGCAACCAACTCTGTTCTCTCATCCAAGCGAATAATATCTTTATGAACAACGTCGAGCGTGACTTCTTCTCCATCTGAGTTATGCAAG
>JANLHA010000067.1 GCA_024653845.1 Candidatus Omnitrophota bacterium
GCTCCGCAGGGCATTGCTGCTTATGTTCCTCTTGTGGAAGAAGTTCCTTTAAGCTATGTGAGCCAGGTCTATGAATGAAATAATCCCTGAATTGAAAAAAGACATCATCGCCATTGGCCGTGTCCTTTGGGAGAAAGAATTGGCCACGGGGTTGAATGGCAACATCAGCGCGCGCGTTGATGAAAAACATATTGTTTTAACAGCCACCAAGACGTGTCTTGGATTATTGCAAGAAAATGAAATCCTTTTGACAGATTTAGAAGGCCAGGTCATTGGGGAGGGACAAGTTTCGACAGAGCGGTTACTTCATACGGAAATTTATAAGAATTTTCCAGACGCTCAGGCCGTGATCCATACCCATACGACATACACCAATGCTTATTTTCTTGAGAATGATTCCTTAGAGCCAAGGATTTTTGAGTCAAAATTTTATTTGGGTGAAGTTGAGGCGGTTCCTCAGGTAACGCCATCGGTTACGGACGCAGGTCCCGTTGTTGCCGCGCTGAAGAAAAATAATATTGTTGTCTTGAAAAATCATGGTGTGGTTGCCATGGGCAAAGATTTATTTGATTGCTTTCTTTTGATCCAGTGCTTGGAAGATGCGGTCAAGATTGATGTGATCAGCCGATTGTATCAGAAGACGCATGGCGGGAAGTCGCACGCTGTTTCGAGCCCGAAGACTGTAAAGTCTAAGAATGTTTCTACTAAAAAGTACAAGCTTTTTTCCACGGAGCAGATCGATGAGATTGTCAAAATCGTCAACGATGACTCCAAAATGCAGGAATTGGGACGACAGACCGCTATGAATATGGATTTGGCGGTGAAGCTCGATGAAACAGGAGATGTTTTTAGTTTTCGTTTTGAAAATGGCCGGATTGTCAATGTGGGACGAGAAGATGGAGTGGAATTTGTGATTTCGGCTCCTGAAACGATTTGGCGCGCGGTCTTCAATCGGGAGATCGATCCTTTTGTCGCGACGACGCAGAAGAAGATGAATCTTCATGGAGACTTTGGCAAGATTTCCAAATGGTACGCGCCTTGCAGCCGGATTTTTGAGTTGTGGACGAAGGTCCCTGTGGAGTAAGAAATGAAACTCAAGCAAGGGATTGATCTTGCCCGAACAGTTTTGAATTACGGCCAGCGATCTTTATTGAGCAAAATGAATATGTTAAAAGTCGAACAGCAACAATTTGATGTGTTGATTGATGGGAAGATTCGGCCAGCTTCAGGAGAGCGTTATTTTGAAGCGATCAATCCGTCGACCGGCGAAGTTCTTGCCAAGATTGCGGATGCTTCGTTGGAAGACATGCAAGAAGCCGTTGCTGCGGCTCGGCGAGCTTTTGATGATGGCCTGTGGTCAGAAATGAGTGTGGCTGAGCGAGGAATTTATTTGAGAAAGTTGGGCGCGCTCATTCGTACTCATGCGAAAGAATTGGCGGATTTGGAATCCCTGAATGTCGGCAAAACCATCAAGCAATCCACATTCATTGATGTCCCCACGACAGCGGAAGTTTTTGAACATTTTGCTAACGTCGATGAATTGTTGAAAGAGCGAAAGAATCCGGTCACATCCATGCCGGTGGAAAGTGTCACACGTTTTGAACCGATGGGTGTTGTTGGGGCGATCATTCCCTGGAATTATCCATTGATTATGGCGGCATGGAAATTGGCTCCAGCGTTGGCCGCAGGTAACGCCGTGGTTTTGAAGCCTTCCTCTCTGGGCAGTGCCTCGATCATGAAATTGGCGGAATTGATCAATGAAGTCGGATTTCCTCAAGGCGTTGTGAATATCGTCTCAACCAAGAATCATGAGGCCGCTCTATTATTAGTGAAGAGCCCTGATGTGAACATGATCAGTTTTACCGGTGGAACCTCGACGGGAAAAGAGATCATGCGTTTGGCCGCTGACGGGGTGAAGAAGGTGAGTCTCGAGCTCGGTGGAAAATCGGCCAATATTGTTTTTGCAGATTGTGATTTTGAAACAGCTTTGGGTGCGACGATGTCATCGATTTTTATGAATCAAGGGCAGATGTGTACGGCCTGTTCTCGATTACTTCTGGAAGACAAAATTTATGATCAGTTTGTTGCCAAGTTGGTTGAGAAAACCAAGCAGCTCAAGATTGGCAACGCATTGGATTATCAGGTCAATTTTGGGCCGGTGATCAGTCGTGAGCATCGTGATCAAATTTTGCAATGGGTGGAGAAGGGAAAAAAAGAAGGGGCCGAGGCGCTCTGTGGCGGGAGAATTGCGCAAGGAGAAGGACTTCAAGATGGATCTTATTTTGAGCCGACCATTTTGGCGAATGTGAAAGCATCGATGACGATTGCTCAGGAAGAAATTTTTGGACCGGTTCTCTGTGTGATGAGGTTTTCATCCGAAGATGAGGCAGTAAAAATTGCAAATGATTCTAAATATGGCTTGGCCGCATGTGTGTGGACTCAAGATGTCGAGAAGGCCAATCGCGTTTCAAAAAAGTTACAGTGCGGGACGGTATGGGTTAATATTTACGGCGGTTTTTTCCCTGAAGCGTCTTTTGGTGGATATAAGCAAAGTGGTTTAGGGAGAGAGTCAGGAGTTGAAGGGCTTTTGGAATACACTCAAACAAAACATGTTTGTACAGATAAAACTCCGTCGGGAAAACCTTTAGTAGCAGGATGGTTTTAGATATCAATCATTCAAAAATAAGGAGATTAAAAACATGAAAGTTTTATTTTTAACCCCACCTCTTAAAGCCTGGGATTCACATGGAAATCATAAAGCTTGTAATCAGATGCACGCGCAAATCGCAGCTTATCTCCGTGAGAAGGGGCTAGCGAGTGTTGAGGCATTAGACTGTCGGGCTCTGGATATGGATTGGGATGCGATGCTTAAATATGTGCAGAATAGTCGACCGGACATCGTGTTCGTCGGTGAACTTTTGCATTCCACGTGCGGTGCCGCAATCATCTGGTATTTCAATGAAGGGCTAAGAATCATTAAAGAGAAAATGCCTCAGGTGAAGACTATCGCTGGTGGCCTTTGGTATTCAGGTGATTATGAAAGGCAAATGCGCTTGAATCCCTGGATTGATTACGTCATGCTCGGGGAAGCGGAGCTGACTATAGAAGATTTGATCAACAACATCAAAAATCCACAGAAGAATAATCGTGATATTCCCGGGTTGGTTTCCCGCGATAATGATGGAAATATTGTCCTCGGCCCCCATCGTGATCTGATTCCTGATCTCAATGTTCTTCCGATGCCGGCATATGATTTATTCCCTATGGATAAATATGTTGGTCATACGTATTGGAAGCCGTTTGCTGAACTCATGACTTCCCGTGGCTGTCCTGGGAAATGTCATTTTTGTTATGAATGGGCCTTGTATGATAGCCGTACGGCTTTGAAGGATTTCACTTCCTGGCGCGGGCTTAAGGGTAAACGGATCGTCGATGAATTGGATTTGTTGGAAAAGAAATATCATATTAACACCGTCGTCTTTCAAGACGATGCTTTCAATACGGATACCGCAGCCATGATTGAATTCTGCGAAGAGAAAATCAAGCGTGGGAATAAGATTGATTGGGTTTGTTTGGGGCGTGCTGATCAATGGGTCTCCCAGCATGATATTTTACCCTTAATGAAAAAGGCAGGGCTGTTTCTTGCTTTAACAGGGGTTGAAGTCGAAGACGATATGACACTGGCCAAGCAAGGGAAAGGTGTCACGATTGATCAAATTCAAAAAACGATCCGTATTTTGCGTGAGCAGGATATTGGGAGTGTTGGGACAGTTTTGATTGGTCTCAAAGACGACACCGAGGCAAAAATTAAAGAACGTCTTCGGGTGGCCGACGAGATTGACCCAGACATTTTTGCTTTAGATTATTTGACACCGGTTCCTAATTCCCCTGATTGGCGATATGCCATCAAGCAGGGATGGTTTGATCCCGATAAAATTGACCTTAAGCTTTGGGATTTTCAACATCCGGTTATCCCTACAAATTATCTGACGGTTGAAGAGGTTGGTCGTTTAGGGGCCTGGTGTATGCGCGAATATTATTCCAAGCCAGAGCGAATTCACCGCATTATGGAAAGTAATTATGATATGAAGGTGAAGCTTTGTGTTAAGGATTTTATGAACAATATTTCCAAGTGGGAAGCCAATTCTCGCGTCGGAACAAGCGTATAGGTTTGCTTAGAGGAGAATATATGATCACATCTGCTCAAATTCAATGGGAACCCAAAGCTCTCGAGAAATATGAGAATATGATTCAGAAAATTCCTTTTTTTCATCGAGAGATCGCTAAAAAAGTGGTGGATAAAAAAGCCCCACAATTTGCCCAGCAGCGTGGTTCCGAGATGGTGGAAGAGTCTGATATTGTAGAGGCCTTTTTTTCGGAAGTGCCCAAAGCGTTTTATAGCTTGATGGTGCGGCTTCTCGATGAAGTCGGATTTGAATATCGTGATTATGGCAAATTGAGCCATGCTCAAAAAACAACGCCCTAAAGAACATGATGTCAGTCACTACTTTTTTTTCGTGGAAGTTCCGGTGCAAGTTGTTGCAGCGGAAGCCATGCTATGGGGCGAGTCTGCGTGGTGGCCCAAGAACTCTTTGACGCATTATATTAAAGAAATGCCAGGGGATTTGAAAGTCGGAACTCGATACAAGCAAATCATTCATAAACCTTTTGCTCCATCGTGGACAGTCGAAATTACGAAGTTTATTCCTAATCGTCTTATTGAGAGAAAATTTGTGAATGGGATGTTTAAAGGTTATGAGCTATTGATCATTGGAGAGCGCGCGAACGGGACGAGGGTGGATTACGAATTGCATTATAAGATTCGTGGCCTTTTCAATATGATCCTTTGGCCATATTATCTGCGTAAACAGTATGATATGAATGCCAAGTTGATCATGTCGGCCTTAAAAGAACGTGTGATCCAAAAGAATCAAGAGCAGGCAGCCAAGAATTCTAAGATGAATCATTTGAAAAATAACAAAAATAATAATAAAGAGAAATCAGGGAAATGAGAGTCGCAATTATTGGTGGAGGAGCTATTGGTTCTGTGGTCGCAGCTCAGCTGAGCAAAGCGAAAGTGTCTGTTTATTTAGTGGGCCGCAAGGATCACGTCGAAGCCATTCGCCAAAATGGGTTGCAAGTGGAATCAGGGCAGGGAACTGAACAGATTCGTTTTGAGGTGGGAACTCAATTGAATCAGGAATATGATTTGGTGATTTTTGCGACGAAGACCCAAGATCTCAAGCAGGCTTATCAGGAGAATCAAAAATTTTTAGGAACATGTTTGTTGATGACCAGCCAAAACGGTGTGCAGGCGGATCAGGTTCTGAAATCGTTAGGCGTTGATGAGAAAAGATTGATCAGTAGCATTGTTCTTTTTGGTTCGACGTATACGCAGCCAGGTCAGATTGTTTATAATTTCCCCGGAGATTGGATTATTGGAAGTGCATTTGGAGCGAACGAAGAACGTGTTGCTCAGGTTGCTGAAGTTTTGAAGAAAGCTTTCAGTGTGGTGGTGAGCTCCAATATTGTGGGGATGAAGTGGCTGAAACTTTTTATCAATTTTAATAATTGCATCCCAGCAATGACGGGAAAATCCATGCAAGAGACTTTTGCGGATCAAGATTTATGCCGATTAAGCATTTTGCTTTTAAGAGAAGGCGTCGACGTTGTCAAGAAGGCTGGGATTGAGCTCGTTTCGCTTCCGTCATTTCCGACGGAACGCATCTATGGATTGGCATCCATGCCGCTTGATCAGGCTGCGGAAATCATGCATCAGCGTTTGACGACGCTGAGTAAACAGCCGCTTTACGGTTCGATTTTGCAAAGCATCCTGCGAGGGAAGGCTAGCGAGATCGACTATATTAATGGAGAGGTCGCTCTTTTGGCTGAGCGTTTGGGAATTTCTGCGCCGCTCAACCGTCGGGTGGTCGAGTTGGTTCATCAGGTTGAAGAGCACGGGAAGTTTTTGAAATCAGAAGAAATTAAAAAAGAGTTTGGATTATCGGGGACCACGGTTGCCGCTGCGTTCTCTTAAATACGGAGTCAGAAATATGTCAAGACGAGTTGTGGTTACAGGAGTCGGAATCATTTCTCCCAATGGGATTGGAAATAATGCGTGTTATCAGAGTATGACAGCAGGCATTTCGGCGGTCAAACGAGTGACGGAATTTGACGTATCGCCGTTTAATACCAAGATCGCCGCTCAAGTTCGTGATTTTGATCCTGTTGCGCTGGGGCTCACGTGGGAAGAAAGTATGCGTATGGATCGATATGTTCAGTTTGCCGTCGTGGCTGCTAAGATGGCGTTGGAAGATTCGGGATTGGACCTTCGAAAAATCAATCGTGAACGAATGGGTGTGTGTTTGGCCAATGCCATTTGTGGGACCAAATATATGGAAGAAGAATTTGCGCTGGTCACAGACAGTGGTAAAAAGCCGATCGACCCTATGATTGTTCGTCCAGATCTTTATGATGCGGCGATGTTCAATACCCCGTCGAGTGAAATCTCGGCGAAGTATGGTTTGCAGGGTGTTTGTAACACGATCTCAACGGGATGTACGGCCGGAACGGATTCTGTCGGATTTTCTTG
>JANLHA010000069.1 GCA_024653845.1 Candidatus Omnitrophota bacterium
CGTCCCGCAGCCGCAGCTGCCTTTGGCGTTGGGATTGTGGTATTTGAATCCACTTTCTTTGAGGGTGTCAACGTAATCGATGTTGATGCCTTTCAAAAACGGAGCACTTTCGGGATTGACAAAAACTCGCAGGCCCTTTTGTTCAAAAACAATATCGTTCTCATAAGAATCGCGTTGAAAACGCATATCGTAGGATAACCCAGCACATCCGCCGGTGACAACACTCACGCGCAACCCTGCCCCTTCTTTCCCTTCTTTAGCCATCATGGATCTAACCTTCTCGATGGCGGAATCGGTCAAGGTGAGCAACGGCTTGTCCTGCATTTGAGAATTTTCTTGATTGATCTTTGTCATATTTTCTAAAAATCTCCTAACACTTTTAATATAGCATATTCTCCTCGAGAGTCAATTTTTCAACTTTGTGCAATGGCGACTTTCGCCTTCTCTCGTCCATAATCGGTGAGAATGAGTTTATTCCCATCTTTGGTGATGATCCCTTCTTCGATGGAACGCGCAATGACCTCGGACGTGAATTCATCTGGCCAGAGCATGTGCCGTTTCATATGGCTCACCACATGTTCCGTGTCATCCGCTTGAGTCATTTCAGCTTGAAGAAGATGCACGGCCAAGGTTTCCGTCGGGAATTCCCATCGTTGCCATCGCCGCAAAACATACTTGACTAATAGTCCTCGTTCGGGAGCAAAAATGAGAGCCAAAAGAAAAATGACGCCGCTCATAGTCGCCATGGATCCAGCGATACTCGCATCCAAATAATAAGCCATAAAATATCCTGAAAGCGCTGCGGCCATTCCTAGCAAAGCACTCAAAATGACCATATGCGACAACCTGTCCGTTAAGAGATATGCTGTAGCCGGTGGCGCAATCATGAGTGCTACTACTAAAATGGAACCCACATGTTCAAAAGCACTCACAGCCGTAACACTCACGAGCGTCATCAATACATAATGAATGATCAGAGGAGAAAAACCAAGAGCAGCGGCGAGGCCTGCGTCAAACGTTGCAAGTTTGAGCTCTTTATAAAACAAGCTAATGAACGCAAGATTCGCCAAAAAAATTCCACCCATCGTCCAAAATCCCAGCGGCCCTAAATCCGTTCCACCAAGGACAAACCGATTAAAAGGAGAAAAAGCGATTTCACCAAACAAAACACAATCGGAATCAATATGCACATCCGATGTATAACGATTGATCATAATCACACCAATTGAAAAAAGGAATGGAAAAACAAGCCCAATCGCTGCGTCTTTTTTCAATTTTTGAGTGTGAATGATGAGTTCGGTTAATGTTACGGTCAAAACGCCTGTAATAGCCGCCGCAATCAAGAGCCAAGGTGAAGAAAGATTTTTGGTATAAAAAAAAGCGACAACGATCCCCAAAAGGATCGCGTGACTGATCGCATCGCTCATCAAAGCCACTCGTCGAAGAATTAAGAACACACCTACGACGGCGCATGCCGCGGCGGTTAAACACGCCAAAATGATAATTTCAACTTGGGGAGAAAGCATCATCACTCCATCGACTCGAATTGCTCTTCAAACTCTTCAGTTAATCGTCGTGCTTCATTTAATCCTGTTGACGTCAATGCCCACCGTTTGTCTGGATATTGTTTGGCCCAACCTTTTTTGGATAACTCGACCATCGTTTTGTTGATCGGCCCTTTTCCAATAGCTTTGAGGGCTGCGATGTCGTGGGGATGAAAAGGATTGGTTTGAATTTCTGAAAATAAAAGCAAATTTTTTAACATCGTTGTTGTGTGCATTTTTTGACGATGCCGTGCCGCACGCAACCAATCCCAAAGAAGTCCGCGATTGGGCGCAAGAATCAAAGAAAATAAAACGATCACACTCAAGTAAATGACGATCATCGGTCCCGTCGGTAATTTTAAAATGAGACTGCTGGTGATTGCGCCCGCAACGCCTGCGGTAGCCCCAAAGAGCGCAGAAAGTACAATCATGATACCGAGCCGATCAGTCCATTGTCGAGCCGAGGCTGCGGGAGCAACCAACATCGCACTCATCAAAACAACTCCCACCGTTTGCAACCCAATAACAATGGCAATCACGATCAAAGACGTTAAAAGGATTTCCAGGCGCTGGACAGGAAGACCAAGACTTTGCGCGAAATCCTTATCAAACGTAATCACTTTGAACTCTTTCCAGAAAATAAAAATTAAAAGAAGGGCTAATCCCGCCAGATTCATCATCAATTCCACGTCGCTATAAAGGAGTGTGGCGGCATTCCCAAAAAGAAATTTGTCCAAACCCGCCTTGGTGGCTGTGGGCATCCGCTGGACGATCGTAATCATCACCAATCCAAATCCAAAAAAAACCGACAAAATGATCCCTAACGCGGTATCACGCTTAATTCGTGTGGTTTCGGTGATCAAGTTGATCAGCAACGTTCCTACCCATCCGGAGATGGCCGCTCCGATGAGCAAAACCAAAGGGTCTTTGGATTGGGTTAAAAAAAATGCAATGCCCACACCCGGAAGAGTCGCGTGAGAAATTGCGTCCCCTAACAAGCTTTGTTGTCGTAAAACGGCAAATGTACCCAAAACTCCTGATGTGATTCCAAGGATCAGAGCGCCTGCCGTAACAACTTGTAAAGTGTAATCCGAAAATATGGAAATTAGGAAGTCCATGATTCTTTCTCGTCGGCTCCTTTTCCCATCAAAAATGCCGCCCGTCCCCCATAGGCTCGTCGGAGATTTTCTTCTGTAAGAACATCTTCCACTTTTCCAAGAGCAATTCGACGGACGTTTAAAAGCATTACCCATTCAAAATAATCACGAAGCGTTTGCAAATCATGATGAACACAAATGACGGTCTTGCCTTTATTTTTCAGTTCTCTCAACAGAGAAACTAGACTCAATTCGGTGGCCGCGTCGACACCTGCAAAAGGTTCATCCATCAAGTAAATCGGGGCATCTTGCAAAAATGCACGAGCAATGAAAACACGCTGTTGCTGTCCACCTGACAATTGGCTGATTTGACGGTGAGCAAAATCCGTCATTCCTACCTTCTCTAAACATTCCATGGCCAAACGGTAATCTTCTTTTTCAGGCCGTCGAATCCATCCCAAATGACCGTAGCGTCCCATAAGCACAACATCCAAAACCGTTGTAGGAAAATCCCAATCGACACTCGTGCGTTGCGGGACATAACCAATCAAACGGGTCTGAGGACGATAACGATTGCCTAAAACCAAAATTCGTCCTGCGGCCGGCTTGATCAGACCTAAGATGGTTTTGATCAACGTCGATTTTCCAGCACCATTAGGTCCCACAATGGCTAAAAGCACACCTTGAGGTGATTGAAAATCAACATCCCAAAGAACAGGTTTCTCGCGATAAGCCACAGTCAAATCTGTGACGTCAATGGCTGGTATTTCTGAAGCAGGAGTCATCATCGCATTCGCCTTTCATTAAAAATAAAGTTCATTTTAACGCCCCTACAATGATATCCATGTTATGAGTAACCATCCCGACGTAAGTTCCTTCAAATGTCCCCTCATTTCCCATGGCATCAGAAAAAAGTTCTCCGCCGATTTTGACATCCCATCCACGCGATTTGACCGCGTCTTGAACCGCACGGATATTTCGTTCAGGGACTGAGGATTCAATGAAAACCGCTTTGATTTTACGTTCTGCGATAAAATCCGCCAAACGTTTGACATCGGCGGTTCCGGCTTCCGATTGGGTGCTGATCCCTTGAAGTCCCACGACCTCAAAATCATATGCTCTTCCAAAATAACGAAAAGCATCATGAGCGGTGACGAGAACGCGTTGTTCTTTGGTCAACTCAAGCGCACGTTTTTGAACGTATTCATGAAGTTTTTTCAAATTTTCTAAATAGCTGGCGGTTTGTTGATGATAATACTCTTGATGAGCCGGATCCAATTTGATCATTTCATTCCGTGCTTTCTCAGACACCATCATCCAAAATGCAACATCAAACCAAATATGGGGATCATAATGCCCTGGATAATTGACGCTGTCCAAACGCATTTCTTTGGGGACAGCTTCTCCTAAAGCGACAGTGGTGATTCGATTGCTCATCTTTTCAAAAATTTCTTCCATTTTGGCTTCGAGATGCAATCCATTATAAAAAATGATGTCGGCGTTTGAAAGTTTTCGAACATCACTTTCACTGGCCTTATAAAGATGGGGATCAACTCCAGCGCCCATCAATCCTTGGACTTCAACATATGGTCCTCCGATATTCTTGATGATATCAGTGATTTGGCCGATCGTGGTAACAACTTTGATTTTTCCCTCGGCCAAACAGATTGAAGTCGACAAGTGCATTAAAAAAATAGCAATGAATCCAATAAAAATATTTTTTTTCATTGTATACTCCTTTATAAAGCTAATTCAAAACGCAATCCTGTCACGAACGCATCATCAAAATCAGGATTGGCGCCAGGGTTAAAGATCCATTGAATATCGGGTTGAAGAGTCAAATGTTCTGTAATTTTGGCTCGATATGTTAACTCAAGCGTAGTTTCGGCGCGATCGCGATTGGTGGCATCAATCAATTCATCACTCACGAAAGCGTAAGCCACGGCGATGCCGATATGATCCTCGGAACGATTCTTCAAACAGCCTCGGCAGGTGATTCCCCCTCCGGCATATAGATCCACTTCGTTGAGGTTCTCGATTGTCTGTCCAAACTGCAAAAATGATCCCCACTCTCTTTCTTCCGATTGGTAAAGCGTTTTATCCAAGACAAGATATCCGCCAGCATTTCCTTCTCGCTGAATAGGATCTCCATTGTCATCA
>JANLHA010000050.1 GCA_024653845.1 Candidatus Omnitrophota bacterium
GATTTATTGATTGAAGGGGATGGATGGTATTGCCACTCTCTCACTGTAATCCTCCGGGAAATTTAACATAGTAACTGACCATATGAAAGAATAACGGAGAAACAAAAATTAAACTATCCAAACGATCTAAAAGTCCGCCATGTCCAGGGATGAGAGCTCCCATGTCTTTAATCCCAATATCTCGCTTAACGCAGCTCATCACCAAATCGCCCATGGTTCCGCCGATCCACAGAATGATCACGCTTAAGACCAACGGCAAAATACCAAAGCCCGGCAGCCATGGACGCGCAAAATACACATAGAGAGATGTAATGATCAATGAGCCAATCGCCCCTTCGACAGTTTTGTTCGGACTAATATTGGAAACCAAGGGATTTCTACCAAATATCTTTCCGGTTGTGTATGCAGCAGCATCATTGAGTTCAGTTCCGATAATAAGAAATAAAAGATACGCCAACCCATGGGGATGATAACTTAAGAAAGCCAAGTGGGCAGAAAACCACCCTAAATAAATCAAAGCGATTGTACTCAATCCAATCTTTTGAATCATGTTCTTATAATCATTTCTCCCAGCAGGAATCATCAGGATGACCACGGTTGCATAAACAGGCATTGCCACAAACAAACCGTACCATGGAATAAAAGCAGACACATAAAATCCAATCAACCCAGCGTAGATTACAGCGGTGAATCCCCAATCTTCATAAAGCCCAGTTGCTCTGGAAAATTCTTTAACGCAGACTATCGAAAGTATGAGTAGAAAGATAATAAAAAATTTGGCTCCTAATCCCACAATAAATAAAACGATGGGAGCCATGACAAGCCAGGGGCTAAAAGAAACCCAAACTTTTCTTGAGGCCTCTCTCGTATGGGGTGATAACTGCATCATTTTCAAAATCAAAGCCGCGAAAAGGATGAGGCCGAAGACAAAGTGAAAATAATTTCGGAAATATAAATCAGCCCATCCAGGGAACCAATGAATCATGTTGTTTTTCCTTTCTTAATGATCTTTCCTGTGAGCAAATTGATTTCAATAATTTTTCCCTTGATCCTAGATGTTTTTTCATGCTTGACCACAATTGCCTTTTTCTGACTTCTGATGATTTCTTTTATCTCACACAAAATCCTTCCATCGATAAAATTGATGATGTGATGATATTCTTGACTCACCAAAACATGCCCCTTGTTGTCTTTGATCACCTCAGCGAAAACCAAAGATCTCATTTTGGTATTCATGGCCCCTCCTAATAGTTAACCATTCAACTATATGGTTAAAAAAATTACCTGGCTTGCAATTTATCCAACCAAATTTTTAATAACTGACACATCTGTTTTTGCTGGCCCTGCTCCAAATCAGCCGCGAGATCCATTAACTTTTTATTATACGCTGGCCAGATTTCATCTAATAATTGAGATCCTTGATCCGTAATATTCATGATATTCACACGCCTATCCCCTTCTAGGGCAGAACGATTGACCAATCCTTCCTTCTCCAGTTTATCAATCAACTTTGTCATATTGGATGGGGTGACAATAAGATGCTTGCTGATTTCGACCTGGGAAATTCCTTGCTTCCTTCCTTTATGTTTAATGACCATCAAAATATTGAGTTTCCCGGGAGTCAGATGGTAAGACTTAAGATAGGCTGTAATGTCATCCATAATGATGTTATAAATGAGAACAAAGCTATAAATAATTTCCTCGTGGTATTGCCCTTTATCTTCTTCAATACCAAATGCCTTAAGTGAAGTCATATTGCTATCCTCTCCTTTCTCAACAAAGAAAGATTACCATTTAATAGTTTCCTTGTCAACTAATTATTTAAAAAAATTTTGAAACTAAATCTTCCCCGCCTCAAACAATTCAATCATCGCCTTGGCTGGACGAGGGCTAAATTGGATTCCAATATTATTTCTAATCTCTTCGATCGCTTGGGCCTTGCTCAATCCCTTACGATAAGGCCGATCCGTCGTGATCGCATCAAAGGAATCGGCGACCGCAATGATTGTCGCTCGCACGGGAATTTCTTCCCCTTTGAGCCCGTCGGGGTATCCTTTCCCATCATATCGCTCATGATGATATTTGATTCCCTCAAGGCTATCTTTCAGCTCAGAAAGTGGCTGCAAAATTTCCATCGCAAAATTGGGGTGCTTCTTCATAACAATCACCTCTTCTTGCGACAAATTACCGATCTTATTCAAGATCCCTTCCGGCACACCAATCTTGCCAATGTCATGCAATGTTCCAGCAAGATAAAGACTCTCAAAAAACGCCTCATCAAAATTGGCAGAACCATTTGCAACCATTTGGCGAGCGATTGCGACAGCATACTTGGTGACTCGCTCGGTATGACCATGCGTATATTTGTCTTTAGCTTCGATTGCGGAGCTCAGCACCATGGTCGTTCGCAAAAACAAATCGCGATTGCGCTGAGATTCTTTTCTCAAATCATCAAAGAGCTGGGCATTACGAATGGCCATTGCAGCGTCGGAAGCCAATGCCGCAAAAAAATCGAGTTCGTTCTGATCAAACCGTGTTCCATCTTCTTTTTCACCCAGCAGCAAAACCGCCAACAACTTTCTTTGATAATACGAAGGCACACAGGCAACGGCATTGAACATCTGCATCTGCTGCCCCATCGACTGAAGCAATTCCTGCGTTCCATTGCCGTGGGTGACCACACTTTCTTTCCAAATCAGTTTATTCAAATCTTCGGTGACAATCGCGTTTTTATTGAATCGTAGCGGACGAAATTCTTTTTTAGTAAAAAATTTAATGATGGAATTTTTCTCGTCGAACTGAACAAACCCGGCAGGAATTTTAAAACCTCGCTCGCCTTTGGAAACATTTAACACATAACAATTCTGCTCGGGTTCATAAAGGATCATTCCGGCATGCTTGATCTTCACTTTGGAGACCAACATCCGCAGAATGAGCTTGATCAACAGCTTCGGGTCATGAATCATGATCATGCCCTTACTGGCGGTTTCAAGCTCCTTTTTATAGTCGACTTGGAGGATTTTCATTTTAAGGCAGGTGAATCAAACGCCGTTCAGTTCCTTGAGAACGATTTTTTCCAATTCATCGAGAATGAGCGGTTTATGGATGTATCCACGAACGCCTAACCGCTCAGCTTCTTCGATTGTGGCTTCATCCTTAACACCGGTCACCATCATGATTTTGACTTGGTTGCCAACTTCTCTTACTTTGCGTAAAAGTTCAACCCCACTCATCTCCTCCATGCGAACGTCGAGGAGAACTAAATCAGGGGTTTCGTTCTCAATGATTTCAAAGGCCTCGTGGCCTCCGGCAGCGGTAAAGACTTCGATTTGGCGTTTTTGAAAAAAACTTTTGGCAAATTCTCGGATATCGATTTCGTCATCGACGATAAGCAGTTTCGGCATAAGTCTTACTTTATAACAATTCGTTCAGAGATTCAATGGATACTTTCAAGAATTGCTTTTGCCTGGATTGGAAGGGCCCCGCCTTAATTTCATCAAAATCACTCCAAAAGTTTCTGAGCTAAACGGCTCAATTCTGGATTCGCCAGAGCAACGACCTTTTTTTTGACGGTCCTTGAGAAATATTCACGTTCGGTTTTGTTTAATGGTTCACCATTCAGCTTCTTTTTAAATAATTCTTTTTGCTTAGGAGAAAAAAATTGTGAAAGCGCATATTCTAAAGAGAATTCATCATGCTTCACTTGGGTTTTCTGGGCTTTCAATGCCTCTTCCTGCATATAATTATCAAAGAGAGTTGTCAGACGTGAGACGTTGAATTCTTTATTCTCTAACTTAAAACTTTCGGCATGGCCCATACGGTCTCTGAGTTCCCAGAACAACTTCTTTTCTTCCGGTGAAAGCTTTTTGTCTAGCTGGTCAGCAAAATTAAACCTTTTTCTCATGACTCGATAAAGAGCCAGAGACATCACCACAAGCTTTCGCCATTTCCTTCGATCGGCTTCACTTTTAAGACACGTTTCAACTTGTTTAACATTCAGATTTCCCGTCTTGTCCGCGTTAACTAAGAGAACAGGGAACGCTTCCCAATAACGAGCATTATCACTTCTGACAACCTCTGCCAAGGTTTTATTAACATCAATATGGCCCGCCTCGACCTCTAACAGAGGAAACCCCAATTGGCTTAAACTTTTTTCTAATTTATTGGTTGTCATATAAGTTTTCCCTTCATCAATAAACGCTTAAAATGCTCCCAATTCTCCAACATCCGATTTTCCGGCTCATGATATTTAACCGCTTCTTTATATCTCATCTCGAGTTCATTAAAATTAATCTCTTCTTTTTTCGCCTGATAAAGCATTAAGCAGTCTTCCATGTCTGCCGATGAGGCTCGAAATATCTTTGAAATGATAAGGTCATAATGATTCAAAACTCCAATATACAAATGTTGCCACTCCTTGATCAACTTATGCTGGCCTTCTTTTAAAGGCGATTCCAACAGCTCGGTCGTATGAATTTTCTTACCTCGGTAAAGATCGAAAATATACGGATCGCTGGGTAATTTCCACCCCGCTCCTGTACGGGACTGGTAACCGAGCTGCTGAAGAGTTTTAATCAAGTATTCATATTCCGCTTCAATCGGGACCATAAAGTCCACGTCTTTCGTGGTACTTTTGATACCCTGCAATGTTAAAGCTGTCCCTCCACAAGCAATCAAATGAACCCTTCTCTTAATAAACCTATTCCAAACGGTCAAGATATCCATCAGCTGTTTCTGAGAAAGTCTATATTCCATAGATTGTACCAAAATATACAATAATATGTATTAATTTATACAACATATTGTACTTAAATATACAATTTTATTATAAATTTGTCAAGATGTTTGGAAGGTTTTATTTCGAAGAGGCCCATGTCTCGAGCTGCACCATCACCCTGGTCCCCTGACGATATTTGGATTCATAAGAAACGCGGCCATGATGGTTCTCCTCAATCAACTTCTGAATCACATAAAGCCCTAACCCTGTTCCCTTTTTGCTCGATAATTTTGTGGTAAAAAATGGGGTGAAAATTTTCTTTTTATCGTCATCTTTAATCCCGATTCCATTGTCTTCAAGGAGAATGTTGAGGTGGTCATTATCGGTATGCGGGACAGAAATTTTAATCGTTGGCTTAAATCCGGGTTCCTTAAATTCTTCCTTACGTTGCATCATCGCGTCATAGGCGTTGTCGATCAGGTTAAAAAAAACTTCCTGCAACTGAGTAAAGTTACCTTTGATTTTAGGAACACTGCCATTGAAATGCCTTAAAACCACCATGTCTCCAGGCTTGATTTTGAATTGGGTCATTTCAATCACCGCGTCGAGCAATTGATCAAGATCCACATGAGCAAAGCCTTCCTCGCCCTTGCGAGTATATTTCAAGATTCCCTGGACGATCTCTCCACCTTGCGTAACATTTTCTTGAATGCGATTCAAACCATGTTCAATGTCGATCACCAAATCTTTGATTTCAGGAGGCAATGGTCCTTCCTTTTTCTTCATACGGATGCTATCAAGCACGTCTCCCGCAATAAAACCCAAGGCATGCAGACGATTATTAATCTGATGAGAAAGCCCATCAGCCATGGTTCCGATCGTAGCCATTTTCTCCGCCTTAAAAAGCTGTTCATGCGTCTGACGCATGTCTTCGTAGAATTGGGCGTTTTCAATGGCCAAGGCGGCCTGGTTGGCAAGGATGGAGAAAACGTTGAGATCGTCGTCGGAGAAGGATTTGTTTGTGAATTTGCTTCCAAGAACAATGAGAGACAATAGCTTGTTTTCGACCATACTCGGAATGACAACACTGGCATTAATTCTTTCCATTTCTTTATGCACGCTTTCCAATTTGCGATCATTGTAATCCTTAGCCTGCTGATATATTTCTTCATGAACAACGGGGTCACGATGCTTGAGAAGATATTCGATTAATGGAGAATCTTTATCAACTTTCTTCTCAGTCTTAAATCCAAGCCTGCGACTACGAGTGGCACCCAAAAGATAATTTTCCGATGGACGATCAAAAAGATAAATACAAGTGTGTTCTAAACGAACCGTGCGATTGACCAAGTGAACAATCATGCTCATGAGTCGCCTTAAATCTTTAATACGGCTCATCCCGCTCGAGGCTTGACGAAGCGTGGATTGATATTTTCGTTGTTCACGGAAAAGACGTGCTTCCGCTTTCTGCTGAATAAAAAGATAAATGAATGGACCAATAGTGGCCAACACTGTTGATGAAACGAGCGGTGCAAGCCACCAATTTTCTTGGAATCTTTGAATGAGGTGCTCCCGCCAACCAAAGGCGAGCAAAAATGGGAAGCCGAGAACGAGGGTGTAAGTGACGACAAAAATCCAAGTACGTGTAATAACAATTGATATATCCAGTAATCTATGTTTAAGAATAGCATACGTGACAATCAAACAATATAAAATTATTGTCAAATTTCCAACAGGATATAACTTTAAACCGAAATGAGGGAAGAAATTTGTTGCTCCCCCCGTAAATCCCACTAAAGTAGCTACTATAAAATAGAGCAACTGATTCTTTTGAGACCAACTAGATTTAAGATACGTAAGAAATAATTTAATCTGACTATAGGTGACTAAAAACATCCAGATAATGAAAAATAAAATGAATAGTGGTCCAGCTTTAGGATAATAAAAAGAGTCAAATACTAAAGATACTTCTGGGAAGAAAGAATTTGAGGTTAAAGAAATAATTGCAAAAAAGACACCCTGCAAGTAAGCAAAAACTAGCAATTTCCTTGCATTTAAATTACAAACCAAAATTGTGACATGGAGAAAAAATACAGCAATATAAACTACACTAATTTCTACAATTTTCCATGCTAATAAGGCCTGATTTGGGTCTGTTAAACGACTAATGATAAAAGCACCCATGGCCCATGAACCAACAGCAATATTAAATAAGAGCCATATCTTATGCAATCTAGATTTCCCGAATACAAGAAGAATTCCAGAAAGCAAAAGGCATGTAATTGTTAAAAGAAGGCTAGCTATAGAGAAAAAATTATTTAACGACATAGAGACTTTTTAATATATCCTTCTTTATAACTATATTCAAAAATTCTAGATAAATAGCTTTCATCAACCTTAGGATAGCTAAAACCTAAACTTAACAATATTCTTTTAGTCTTTTCACAATCGAATATTGCTCCAAAATTAAAGTAAGGAATATACACTTTTAAAATTTGCCTTACCAAAGGACTATACTCATTAATATTAAACTTAGATAAGTTGATATACTTTGGTTCTTTATATTTAAAAAAGTTACTAGTAAAGCGCATTAAATATTTAACTGAGAAATTTTCTAAACCCACAATATGATAAGTATCAACCTTATTCCTGCTTATACTTAGAAGATAAATGGCTTTTGCCGCATAATCACAAGGGATTAAATTTAAAATACCAAAATTACTTATTGGTATTTTTGGCAACAATGACAAAGAGATAGTACGAAATGGCTGGTAAAACATGCGGAAATTATCTGTATATCCATTATCATAAATACCTCCTACTATACTTGGCCTATAAATTGCTACTTTTATTCCTTTTGTCACATATTCTTTAACAAGCAGCTCTCCTTCAAACTTACTTTGTTCATATGTATTATTGAAGGATTGACCTACATCTAAATCTTGCTCTGAAAAACGCCCTATCAAATTTCCGGCAATAAAAGCTGTACTGACATAATTCATTTTATTCAAATTCTTACATTGCCTAGCAAATTCTAAAACATTTTTTGTACCCTCAACATTATGTTTTCGCACCCTACTCAACGGCTGACGAAACTCTGCCAATGCAGCGCAATGATATATTTCTTCAACTTCAGAAATTAATTTTTGATAGCTCACCCCATCTAAACCAAACCTTCCTTTTACTACATCACCTTGCAATAATTTTATTTTTTCTCTCAAAAAATTTCTATCTTTTTTATTAGGAAATAATTGTAAGAATAACTCCTCGAAACGTCTCTCGATGCTTTGCCCTCCTTTAGGACGGATCAACAAGAAAACTTCTGATTTATTATTCTCTAGAATTAATTTCAATATCTGAGAACCTAAAAATCCTGTCCCTCCTGTTAAAAAAATTCTTTTAGGATATTGCATTATCTTAAATTCCCTTCATCACTAAACATAAATTATTCCCACCAAATGCTTGAGAATTATTTAGAATGATATTTAATTTCTTTCTTCTACTATAATTTGGCACACAATCAATATCACATTCAGGATCTTGTTTCTCGATATTTATTGTTGGGGGAATTATTCCATTCTGGATTGCTAAACAACACGCAATGGATTCAATAGCTGATGCAGCACCCATAGTATGCCCAAGAATAGATTTAATTGAACTAATGGGAATATTCTCTACTAAAGGCCCAAAAACTCTCTTGATTGCTAAACATTCAGCTCTATCATTTTCTATTGTTCCTGTCCCATGGGCACATATATAATCTACAGATTTCTTTTCTATATCAGTCATTCGCAAAGCACATTCTATCGCTTTTGATATACCAACAGACGACGGTTCTATTATATGATAAGCATCGCACGATATCCCATAACCAAGGATCTCAGCGTAAATTTTTGCTCCTCGTTTCACAGCATACTCCAAGCTCTCAAGAACCAGAACTCCAGCTCCTTCTCCAGGAATCATTCCTTGTCTATTTACATCAAATGGTTGGCATTTTTCTGGAGCAACACTATATAGTCGACCAAATCCAGTAAATACAATTCTAGAAAATCCATCAGCTCCTCCAACTACTGCGCAATCCTGCTTCCCTGACTTAATTTGATCAAAGGCCATGCTAATAGCATAATTTCCAGAAGAACAAGCTGTCC
>JANLHA010000073.1 GCA_024653845.1 Candidatus Omnitrophota bacterium
TAAAGAAGTTTTAAGAGGTGCAAATAATAAAATCCCAGCGAGTGAGAAACCTGTTACAACTTGCCATTGAATAGGGACTCTACGGACAATCTCCGAAGATCCTTGTGAAATCAAAAGGATGAATGCTGGAACTGTAAACAGTAAAAATCTTCCTTCAAAAGGATATCGATGGAGAATCGCTGCCGCTAAAGTTATGATGATTGTTAAAAATAGAACCCAAAACCTTTTTGCATCTCGACGTCGCATGGATAAACAGCCAATACCAAATAATAGAGATGCAAAAAGGGGGAATGAAATTCCTAGCAAAGATCGGAAAACATTTTCCATACGGCTTCCCAGCCATAAAATGTTTTTTGCAACTTCTCCTCGTTGTGGCATAAATTCATATTCTAAAGTTTGCATAATATATTGGCTATCCAATATATTTCCCAAACTTTTATTGTAGAGAACAAGAAAATTTCCCGTCCAAAATAGACCAAGTAAAAGCAAATATAAAAAAACTTTCCATTCCCTTCTTCTCAGACATTCCCATCCTAAAACAATCCCTATTGCCGCCAATGGGAAAATGGCCACATGAGAAAACCATATGAGAGGCCCTCCTATCAATCCTACAAACAACAAAGCTCGACGAGAATCCATACGCTCGTGGATATATTCAAAAAGCCAATAGATGAACAAAGTGCTTAAAACATCTCCGGAATAATGCTTCACTTCCGCAGCGTAATAAATCAAGAAAGGACAAAAAACGAAGAGGCCTAAAGCCAAATACATTGGCCATCCGACAAGGTAACGTTGAGTGATTCTATAAAAAAAGAATATGGATAAAATTCCAGCGATGAGAGGCCACAAACGAAAAGCATATTCATGATTTCCTAAAATCAAAATGTTAAATTTTTCAATAAGATAAAAAATCAGCGGGGATTGCGGTTGTTCTGAGAAAATGGAATTGAAATGAAAAAGCTCGCTCCATGTCTGGCCCATGATGTTTGCCGCAACATAAGTCTCATCGAGCCAGAGTGAACGATTCTCAAAATAATGCCCGAGCTGAAAAGCAATCCCTGTCCCCAGCAGAATGATAGGTAATTTCTTCATAAAATTTTCAAATCCATACGATGATCTTTCAACCATTTCTGGCGGGCCGGATAATCTGGTAGAACTTTCTCAACTTCCTGCCAAAATCGCTTGGAATGATTTGGTACAAGAAGATGAGACAATTCATGGACCACCACGTAATCCATCACATCCATCGGCGTCAAAACCAGACGCCAATTCAGGTGAATATTGCGATTTTGAGGATGGCAGCTGCCCCAGATACGTTTTTGATTACGGATATGAATTTTCGATGGCTGCAAACTCATCTTCCCCGCATAATGCAGGACGCGACCAGGCAAAATCTCTTGAGCCTGATGACGATACCATTCCACCAATTGGGATTTGATATCTAGAGCGAGATCTCTCGATGATAAGAAAACAGGGACACGAATTTTCCAACGTTCCTCTTCAAAAAGGACTTTTCGGATATATCCTTCCTGAACGATTTCGATAGGATGCTTTTTCCCTAAAAATAAAAAATACTCTCCCTGGGCATATTGGCGAGCTTCGAGGGTTTGTTGAAAAACTTCGGCTTCTTTGATTTTTTCAATGATCCATTCGGTTTTCTTGCGGATAAAATTTTGAATATCGTTATGCGAGGTATATGTAGGGGCAGAAACCTTCACTCGACTCGTTTCGCCACCAATCGAAATTTCGATTGTCCGACGACGTCGAGATCGCCTCAGGAAGTAAGAAATATCTCCACAATGGGTTTGGATCTGATAGGGCCGCTGCCCTGCTGTCACTTCTTCCATATGGTGTCAAGAATACCTTCAATGATCTGGCCTTCAGGGCTTTGCTGGGATCCGTCAGAAGGCTGTCCCGGCGATGGGGATGCAGGCACCTGCTCAGACGAGGTCCCTTCCCGATGCAAAACTTTATCCAATAACTTCTGGATTTCTTCTTTGCCTTTGGTTTGGATGAATTGACGTCCCAATTTTTCTAAATCAGGAAAAGGACGAAATGACGCGATCGGGCCTTCATATCTCTCTAAAGGAATGGAAATCTTTCCTTCGGCATCGGCGAAGAAACCCAATTCTTCGACAGCCTGAATCATACTTCGTGACAAATCCTTTGGAACTTCAATAGTAAACGTCAAATCCGCATTCTGCTGCCAGTCCACAGTTCCTTGACCATGCAGGCGGAAAACATCAGCCACAATATCAATGACATCGAACGTTGCAGTTCCCTCTTGAATGACCGCATGGGCCTCGATCTTTTTAAAAACCGTATGATCTCGTGTCAAAATCTCCTGATATTCTTTAGGCAAATTGGCTTTCAATCTCTCCACCAAATCAGGGATCATGGAAATCTTCTTAAAGATAAATTGCAAG
>JANLHA010000075.1 GCA_024653845.1 Candidatus Omnitrophota bacterium
ATCAAGACAATCTTAAAAGAGAGCTCAAAAAGATTGAATATGATCTCGGTCGGCCTCAGAGAAAAGAAAAATCTTTGGGGCCCCGCACCATTGATTTGGATATCCTTGTTTGGAATGATCGGGTGGTGAGTTCAGATGTTTATTCCCGTGATTTTGTCAAAAAAGCGGTTGAAGAATTGAACCCTCGTTTATCTGCGGAGTGACCTGTGTTTTTCATTTGACCCGCCAGAATTGGCTTTTGGAAGCGATCCCGCCAAGAGTATAAAAATAACTCATTTAATAGCAGGTGTTTACGATATTACTGGCAAAAAAATAAATTTGTTTAATAGGTCATGATGTGGTATTTTTGATCTACGTTGTAAAAAGGGGGTATGTGTATGACTCGTTCATGGAAAGGGGAAGGGGTCGTAGCGGTCTTTTTAGTTTTGGTAGGACTGTTCATTTACGGCCAATTTCCATTAGGAGCAAAAAGTTTTCAAAAAGGATTCTGGCATAATCCTGTGGGAATGGCTTCTTGGTATTCCGAAGAAGATCCAGGAGTTCGAGAACGAACCGCTAATAATGAAGTTTTCAATGACCAGGCTTTGACCTGTGCCATGTGGGATGTACCATTCAATCAAAAAATCAAGGTCACCAACCTTGATAATGGCAAGTCGGTGGTTGTTCGGGTGAATGACCGAGGTCCCCATAAACGTTTGGTTCGAGATGGCCGGATCATTGATTTGAGCAAGGCAGCCTTTGACCGCATTGCGGTATTGAATAAAGGGTTGATTCACGTCCAATTGGAGTTTTTATAATATTGAGTTTCAGGTGTAGGCTTTAAGAAGCGGAAGAGACGATCTCTTCCGCTTTTCTTTTTTTATATTTTGTCTTGCAAATTGATTGCCCCTTGCTATCATAGCAACCAGTATTCATGAAATTTCAAAAATGAGATGAGTGATTGATGAAATTCAAAGATCAAGTTGTGATTGTCACAGGTTCAACCCGCGGGATTGGGAAAGAGATTGCAGCGGCTTTTGCAGCAGAGGGCGCGATTGTTGCGATCACGGGCCGTAATCTCGATGCTGTGACCCAAGTTGTCGACGATCTCAAGCAGAAAGGCTTTCGGGCTGATGGTTTTAGTTGTGATGTGGCAAATTTTGAAAATGTGCAGGAAACCGTCAATAAAATTCTTGACAAACATAAGGCCGTTGATATATTAATTAACAACGCAGGGATCACGCGAGATAATTTGTTACTTCGGTTGAATGAAACAGACTGGAACGATGTGATCCAAACGAATTTGAGCGGAGTTTTTCATTTTACCAAAGCCGTTTCAAAACCGATGTTAAAGGCGCGAAAAGGCAAGATCATCAATATCGCTTCGATCATTGGCATTACAGGAAATGCAGGACAAGCAAATTACGCAGCGAGCAAAGCAGGCATGATTGGATTCACCAAGTCGGTCGCCAAAGAATTTGCTTCACGCGGAATCACCGCCAACACCATTGCTCCCGGTTATATTGAAACAGAAATGACAGGTCAGTTGAAAGAATCGACCCAAGAGGAAATCCTTAAAAAAATCCCTCTTGGAAGGTTTGGAAAAGCTTCTGACATTGCAGGCGTATGTATGTTTCTCGCATCACCGGAAGCCGATTATATTACGGGACAAACAATTGTCGTCGATGGTGGGATGGCGATATAAATTTTTAAAATAAGATCAAGAGGACAAAAAGGAGGCTATGGTATGGCTGTCGAAGAAAAAATCAAATCGATCATTGCAGAGCAATTGGGAGTGAAACCTGATGAAGTGACTCCACAGGCTTCATTCATCGATGATCTTGGTGCAGATTCGTTAGACACGGTTGAACTCATCATGGCACTCGAAGAAGAATTCAGCGTTGAAATTCCTGATGAAGATGCTGAAAAGATGACAACCGTTGGTGATGCCATTAAATATATTGAAGAAAAGACCTCTACTAAATAAGGGGTCTTAAAATTGTTTTTACAATTACCCCGATTTTTTATCGGGGTAAATTTTGTATAGTCCACTTCAAAAAATGAATAAAAGACGTGTTGTCATTACAGGTCTGGGCGTGGTTTCTCCTGTTGGAACAGGTGTGGAGAAATTTTGGAAATCCTTGATTGAAGGAAAAAGTGGGATTCGTCCAATCACCCATTTTGATGCCACGGCTTTTGACTGTCGGATTTCTGGTCATGTCATCGACTACGATCCGCTTACCCATTTTTCTACCAAAGAAGCGCGGCATCTCGCTCGATTTGTTCAATATGCGGTTGTTTCTTCTCGAGAAGCTATTGCGATGGCGAAGTTGGACTTGAAAAATGTTGACTTGGACCGCATGGGTGTTTTGATCGGATCGGGAATTGGAAGCCTCAACACGCTGGAAGTTGAATTTAGAAAATATTTAGAGAAGGGCCCCAGCCGCATTTCTCCCTTTTTCATTCCTCGTATTATCATTAACGAAGCCGCAGGACAAGTTTCCATTGATACCGGAGCGAAAGGACCAGCCACCTGTGTGGTAACCGCGTGTGCGACAGCCACCAATGCGATTGGTGATGCTTGTCGGTTGATCCAATATGGTGATGCGGATGTGATGATTGCCGGTGGGACCGAAAGTGCCACAACCGCTTTGGGAATCGGTGGTTTTTCTGCTTTGAAAGCTTTGACCAAACGCAATGATGAACCCGAGAGGGCAAGTCGTCCGTTTGATCGCAATCGAGATGGGTTTGTCATGGCTGAAGGCGCAGGGGTCGCGATTTTAGAAACATTGGAACATGCAGAAGCTCGCGGGGCGACGATTTTGGCGGAAGTTGCGGGTTATGGAAGAACATCCGACGCGTATCATGTGACAGCACCTGAAGCGTCGGGAGCAGGAGCTTCAAGGGCCATAACGTTAGCGATGAAAGATGGAAATCTCACTCCGCAAGACATTTCTTATATCAACGCCCATGGAACTTCGACGGAACTCAACGATAAAGTTGAAACCCTTGCTGTCAAAAAAGCATTAGGAGAGCATGCTTATAAAGTTCCCATGAGTTCCACAAAATCGATGACCGGACATTTGCTGGGTGCCGCTGGCGGTGTGGAATTTGCCGCGTCTGTTTTGACCATCCGAGACAATATTGTTCCTCCAACGATCAATTATGAGAATCCAGACCCCGAATGCGATCTGGATTACGTTCCTAACAAAGCCCGTAAGATGGAAGTTAATGTGGCGATGTCCAATTCGCTGGGATTTGGTGGACATAACGCAACGATCATCGTTAAAAAGTTTTCCCAATAGTCCTTCTTCTGCAATTCCATTTTCCATTTTCCATTATCTATTTTCTGTTTTTGGTTATTTTATAATTTATACTTATATTAGTTATGAGAAAAATTATGAAATTGAGAGGATCTGGCTGGCTGATAGGTAAAGTCCTAAGGATTTTTGTATTAATAACCTGGGCGCCTGTTTCATTTGGATGGGCTCAGGATATACTGCTTTTGCCTCAAGCCGGTACGATAATTCAATCCACGCAAAAGTTTACTCCTGCTTATATCAAAGGAATCACCTTTTATTCAGAACACCCGTTTCGTTTCAATTTTATCATTAACCCTGGAGACTCTGCTTTAGAAGGGGAGGCATTCAAGACTGAGGCTAACAAACTTATCAGGTATTTTCTAGCCTCTCTCACTGTTCCAGAGAAAGAGCAATGGGTGAACCTTTCTCCTCAAGAACCAGATCGCATCATTCCTGAAGGATTTGGGACGACAGATATGGGACGAGACTTGTTGGCTCAGGATTATCTTTTGAAACAGTTGACGGCATCATTGATGCATCCGGAACAAGATTTGGGCAAGACGTTTTGGGAACGAGTATATAATGAGGCATACCAACGGTATGGTACGACACAAGTTCCTGTCAATGCGTTTAATAAGGTCTGGATTGTCCCCCAGAAGGCTGTGGTTTATGAATATAACAATACAGCGTTTGTGGTGGAGAGTCGCTTGAGAGTACTGTTGGAGGAAGAATATTTAGAAGGAATGGGAGGGGAAAAAGGAATAAAGCAAGTAAACGGAGGCGCGGAGATAACAAAAGAGATGATTCATCAAATCATCTTGCCGGCCATTGAACAAGAAGTCAACGAGGGGAAAAATTTTGCTCCATTGCGACAGGTTTATAACGCAGTCATTTTAGCGACGTGGTACAAGCGTACGTTTCAGGAAGGAATTCTGGGACACCTTTACATGGACA
>JANLHA010000052.1 GCA_024653845.1 Candidatus Omnitrophota bacterium
ACGAGTGTTATGCATGGCATGGCGAATCATGTTGAGCAATGCTCCACCGATCAACGCAGGAAGAATAATAGGAAGCAAGAAAGCCAGTTCTTTGTATTGCCATAGAACCAAAAAACCAAGAATAATAACCCGGGCCCTCAAGCCGATTTCTACCGGAGCTCTTCGATCAGAATTTGCATCAAAGAAATCAGAAATCGGAAACCCTGCAAGGTCAATGCAGGATTTAATTGTAAGGAATATAAAGATATAACTAAGAGCACCAATCTGCCATGTGATCGAAGAAGCAAGTAAAGTCCAAATTCCTCCCAATACAAATCCCATCACAGTCCACCAACGGATCGCACGTATTCCGGCTCGGCGGATTTTATGCTGCTCCGAAGTCTGAGGGTCGTGGCGTTTTAAGAAGTCTGAACGCAAACTGGGGAACAATTCCCAAGGCAGAGTAAAAAAGAAAATAAATAATCGACCCAACCTCGTCTTGACATATCGGCCCAGTCCTAAAGCTTGCAAGATCTTGACGGCCATGTTGTAAGTACTGTCGACCCTGAGCGCTCCACGGCGCACACCCCCTTTAGGATGCGCCTTCCCATCATGGACCGCCTGAGCGCGGGCTTGTTTTTGTCGAAGATGTGTTTCTGCGATAACCCGATCCTCTGCCTCGACCAATTTCTCAAAGGAACGAGAGATATCTTTGATCACAATTCCCGCCGGATGATCATCGCAAGCAGCTACGTATCTGAACTGAAACCCATCATGACTTAAAAATCCCAAAGCCAATCGGAGGGTCTCAACAGCCTCAATCAGCAATGCATCCAGGTTATCCAGAATTTTTTCATAAGCCACAAACTGATGGCGGCCGAGGCGAGTCAGATACATTCCTACATCCCTAACTTCATTGGCTTGAACTTCAAGAAGAGTACGACGGGCATCTCTGCGCCCCATTCCATCCTCTTCTAAACTATCAAGAAGACGGGTTAACTCGACAGGATCCATCAAATTCAAAAGATTGATCTGTGTCGTGAAAAGTGGTCTTTCGACATTCAGCTCTTTCGCTCTCCATTGCGGACCTTTGGAGATCTCATTGAGCAAAATCAGTAATCCAGAAATTTCTTGCCTAATGACCAAAGGAGTCAAGTCTTCGTTTTGTAACAATTTCAGCCGACGGCGAGTCTCTTCCAGGCGCTCACCTTGATCTTCAAGATAAAATCGATAAATCTCTAAGAGCGTTCTTAACTGGCGGCCAACTTCTGGATAACTTTCTTCACCCTTATGTCTTTCAACGACCTGCCGCAAGGCCTTGGCCGACCAACTTCCCCTTTCTCGACGAAGATCTAACAATACCGGTAAAGGAACTGAAATTTTCCAATCCAAAAGTTCTCCTAAAGCTTCAACAAAATTTTGTAAGAAATACCTTGCGCCGCCTTTCACAAAATATTGGATATCACTTTCAATCAAGGAGATGCGCTCGTTTTCTTCTTTAAGCCCATACAGCCGAAGAACAAAATGCAAGAATCTCAAATATGGTATGCCTGCCAAAAGATCCTTTGCATTTTGTTCGAAAATACGCGACCAATAAATACTGTGAAATGGCACGCCGTGATTTTCAAAAGCATATCTGATCCGGGCATAGATCTCCCATTTATTGATCGTCTTGCGGACATCCTTCGGAACTCGACCATATTTGCTCAAGAAAAGACGAACTTCCCGCTCTTTGTGTCGTCTAAGCGTCGGATCAGCTTGATCGAAGGATAGGACCTCTCGTTCACCAGAAACCGCAAGGCGGTTTTCGATGGCGATGGCGGTCATATCTGGCCGCAACCAGCTCATGACGACCGGCCGGCCATAACGTCGAAATACTCTGACCTTTTCAAGCATGACGCCGGGCGCCGTTTTCTCGCCGGCAATTTGCGAATAATCAATCCCGGCCTCAACCATGAGAGCACGTTCTTCGTGAAGATGGTTCGCACTTCGACGATCGTCGAGCACGGTGACCGTGTCATCCCCCGGATATTGCAACCACACTTTCACGTGAGCGGGTTCATTGACAGGCGCATGGACAGGGCGAAGCTCAAGCCAAAGGTCCCGCGTGCCTTCACCGACGGAAGATAACTTCAAGGCCACTTCGTCCCCATTCTCAAAACTGGCAGGCAAGGCATAAACTTGCGCCCCGGCAAATTGCGTAAGCCACAAATCGCCTCGCGGCCGTAAACGGGCGTGAAGCAGGCCTTCTGCCGGGAACTCATCCGAAAGGCCTTCTCGGTAAATTTTCATCAAATCTGAAAAAGTCCCGATGGGACGAACGGTCACGTTCCGCTGCTTGATTCCCCGAGAGCCCTCTTCCTCCTTAATGAATAACCGTCGAGAATTTTTAGAGTCAACAGCCTCGGCTTCTTCTCCCACCTTAACAAACATGACATCCACTTCTCTGACCCCATCTTCTCTCGTCGGGCGGACATGATAATGAGCCGCAGCTTTGCCATTCACCGGACCGAGGTCGGCTGAAAGGCCCGCGACTTTGAACTCGGAGTAAACTACGAGACGAGTTTCAGGATTGGTTGTTTTGACTAATGTCACCTCATGCGACTCGATTATTGGGGCAAGGCCTACAATAAAACGGCTCAAAGGATGTCTGGGTTCCCGCTTCGGAGCAAGTCCTAAAGTCAAAACTCCGTCAGAAAAAAATAAAAGGGCGATGATGTTATAAATCAAGTGTGCCACGGCGTTGGCGATAAAAGCATTGCGCACGACGAGCCAAACCAAGATGGGCATCGATATTGAATACCCAATTGATAAAACACCCAACGAAAACAAAGCCGCGATCCCGGTTGCCGCAATGATGAAGATGTGCCCAGCCTCGCGCCACTTCTTCTGCCGCTCAGTCTGAGGCCCGTGCCAATTGACGAACTCTTGGAAGAAGGCGGCCACCCACTCCCACGGGGTGAACGCCGCTAAAACACTGATCATCCAGTCGGGCATGGTCCACTGTGCACGCACCCGGCCAAGAGTGAAAATCCAGATCAAAGCTCGGCTCACGAGTCGCGAAACCCATCGCCAGAAATCGCAGGTCAAGGGCAAAGTATTTGTGGATGACGCTAATCGTGCGTGCGCTGCAGCCATGGCCTCATCCCATTGACGCTGGAATTGTCTTTCCTCGGTGGAGAAACCACTCAACACTTGGCTGACTTCTCTTCTGGCTCGCTGGCTCTGAACATTTTGCTGACGAGCATGTTCCAAATGCCAAGGCGCCTCCAAAACTTCGATTCCATTCCTAAAGCTGCGCCCTCCGTTATGCCAACGAAATTTAAAACCTTGGTAAGTCAAAAGTCCGATGGCCTTCTTCAATTCTCTGGTCGATGTCAAAACAAAACCGTCTATGGCGTCGAGGATTTCTTCGTAACTCACAAAACTTCCATTTGCTGTTTTTCCTAAAAGATAAAATGCGATCTCAAGCAATTCTTCCTGAAATTTATTCTCCAACGCTTCTTGAGCTTCGTCCTCCCTTCCAGAAAATGTTTCAATCCATTCGCGGATACGTTTTTCTAATTCTCTGGCCGTCATGATCTCCAACAAATTTTGTGCAGGAAGCAGTGGAGCGGTCCTTCTACTCGACGACCACTTTTTCTCTCTGATCATCATTCGTGCTCGAATGCTACGGGCTACTCTGGTAAAACTCAACGCTTCAACTTTAAAAGCCAGTCCTTGTTGAATATCATTTAAAATCCCTCGCAGCCGGGCCGCCTCCAAGGACACATCAGCATTGGTGACAGCCAATCTCAAGGAAGCCAAATCTCTCAAAGCAGTCCCCACATCTCTGGTCTTCAAATAATTTTGGTAAATCTGGATAAGGCGTGATCGCTGGGTATACAAAGCTCCGTCCCGTTCTCCTCGGATTCTTCGATGCAAATTTTGTCTGAGATGATTTTCTCGTGCCCCTGCGGTAGAACGCTGACGATAAGTTTTTAAATCATCCATTTCCTCAGACGTTGGTTGACGGACGACATGCCCTAAGTAAGCATCCAAGGCACGGCCCAACTGATTCAATCGTTTGTCTTCGGAAGACACTAAAAATGTGGCTTCATTCTCTCGAATCCATTCCTGAGTCTGCTGCTCATTTAATCCGTACAAGTGCAAAACAAAATGCAGGAATCGCAAATAAGGGATTTTGCTCAAAATCAATTCTGCCGTTCCCTTAAAAATGATCGACCAATACACATCCATAAAAGGCACATCGTGGGTTTCCAAAATCTGAATACGCGCATAAAGGCTGGCATGAGAGAACGCCCGAGCTACCGACATATCGGGAATAGGGCCATACAATTCCAAGAACAATGCCTCCCCTCTTTCTTCGTCCAGACGCTGGCGGATATCTTCCTCACTCATCGTTAACCAATCGACACGCACGGACTCGCCCGACTCTAGGAATACCCGGCCCCGCGCCCTGACAAACGCGGGCACCACGGCCCGAACCTCGTCGGGAAGATCCGCATACACCAATCCGGTTTCGGCCTCAAACGCGCGAATCTGATGCAGCTCATCGGCTCCTCGTTTGTTCGGCGAACGGCGGCTTTCTTTCTTCCCAAACTCGATTTCCCGAATCGCGTGAGCCGGCTCCGTCGCTGGCGCAGCCGCAGGGAAAACAGAAGCCATCAAAATTTTTTCTTTTCTATCTTTTCTAGCAAACCGCACGATAACTTGATCCGCTGGGAGCCCTGCCTTTTCTTTGGCAGGTGAGCCGAGGCTTGATGGCAATCCATACAATCGAATTCCCGGTGCGAGGGTTACCATCATCGTCGATTCTGTCTCTTGTTGCTGCTCAATAAGATCAACGACCATATTCGCCGGAATTTCTTTCTGGCGACCGGCGAGGTAAAGGACCAATTCGTTTCTCTGCAAAATGGTTCGTGCTTCTTGAGGAATAGCGACTTGACCCTCAGCAGAGACAATAATCCGACGAACGTCCAAAGGCTCATGATTAATTGGCTTATCACCTCGATAAAATGAAAGGATGACGTTCTGTCCTTCGGATGGCGTGCCTATCTCGACAAATTCATAGACGACTTGAACCTCATCTCCAACTTCTCCCAAATCAGGATTGAGAGCACTGATTGGCTTGCCAGGCATAATAAAGACACGCAATGTTGTTCGCTCACCCTGCACTCGTGGACGAAGAGTCAATCTTTCGAAGAATATCCATCGATCGGCATCCGGCTGGCTCTGCACAGCTCTTAGTTCTTCATCACCTTGAATCAACCGAGAGATAAAGCCAGAAACTTCGACAGGGACAAAGCCCCTCTCAGACGGGGAAAGGACGGTGTGAGACTCATCTGAAGTCGCCTCTTGGGGCCACTCTTCATGATCCAATATTTCATGAGCCAGCTGGGCCAGCCGACCGTCCGGGATCAAACGAGCCAATGTGTATTTGATTATAGCGATTCCCTGATGATGAGCGCGTCGCAAAATAAAAGCTGCTTCCAGCTCGTTGGGAGCCTCCACCCAACCTTTACGTTGCGCCCCTGTGACCAATTTCCTACTGCCCTGATGCACGGCGGTTGAATAAAGATTATCTTGATCCTGCGATCCTCCCCAGCGCAGCATTTTTCGCCCCCCGGCGCTCACAGCATAATGCGTTGCTGAACTAGCTACCTCGGCCAAGAAAGCTCTTTCCTCTAAAGTCTCTACGCTAAAGCTATATCGCTGCTGATCTAAGGAGTGACGAACCTCATGCTCTTCAATCATTTCAGCCACTTTGTTGACAATTCCTTCATCACTCAAGCCATAAAAATCTTGAGCAATTAAAAATTTCTCTAATTCATAATAATCGAGAGAAGTCCACCGTCCTAAAACAGGCAACTGAGATAATAAAAATGGCGTTCTTACTTGATCAAGTTGTCTGCGGATATAAGGCAGTTGCTCTTCTCGAATCACGCCAACAAAAACAACTGTGTGTTTGCCATCGTGCAGGCCAAGCACGCCAGGTGCAGGCAAATCGTCAATTCCGTCAAGATACAAAACATCAATCTTGGCTCCTTCAACGATTCTTTCTTTCTCTCTCACAACTTGGAAAGATTTCAGTTGCAACCGATCTCCCACCCAGTCGGATTGGAACCCTATCAAAACATAAAGATTCCATAACAAAAGAAATTCATTAAGCGCACTATTGACTACATCATAATCGATTTTTCGCTCTCTATGAGCAGAGGGGTCTGATTGGGATTGCAAAACTCTGTTGCCTGACTCAAAAAACGCTCTCAATTTTTCTTCAAAAGAGGCATGAATTCTTCCAGCGATCATTAACAAATCAGATTGAATGACTTTATCTTGTTCCAAAGTACCCAAACTCGGGAAACGCTTTGCATAATGGGAAAGACCGTGACTCAAGAAAGCCTCAAATTTTTCTTGAGGAGTATCACTCAAATCTATCAAAACCAAAAGCGGCAAGAATGCATTGTCTGCGAGAGGGTTGCTTGCCATGGCATCCTTAGCCCGAGCGTAAACTCTATTTTGTAGAGTTTCAAAAACGCGATTAACTTCTGTATTCCCATATATATCGCGCTGAAAATCACGACCAAAGAAAGAGTTACCTCGAAGACGATATTGCAGAGAAATTTTTACTAACCCTCTTGCTTGTTCGAATATATCCCAAGGAGCTTCGACTCCCATCCGTCGATCTTCCAACCACCGAAGGACTTCCGGTTCTTCGGCTTCGTTGTCAGAATGAGGACGGCCTTGCAAGGCACGGAATTCATGGATGATGGTGACGACGCGTTCGGCGAGGGATTGATGAGTGGCTTCCGCATTGCTGATCAAAATGGTTCTTTGTCCATCGATAACAATGATGGCGGTTCCCAAGAAGCCTGTAAACGGCCCGGCGCGCAGACGGCCGGCCCGGATTAACGCTTCTAACTCTTCGGCTTCTTTTTCTTCCCCGCGGCGGCGCAGATAAGCGGGAGCCAACTTTGCCTCGAGATAAGTGTGTGGCTGAAGAATACCAAAAGCCCCAACATCAAAGTTCTCCATTGTGGCTCTGACTTTCTCCTCCGATGGCATAGGTTGACCTGGGACTCGACGGGCGGGATCATGCGGTTCCTTCTTCGCCAGAGACTCGCTCACCTGGCGATCATCAAGCAAATCACGAGCCTGCTCTTTAATAACAATTTCTCTCCGAGGGAACGAAGCTCTGACGGTCGTTCGGAATCCTTCAACAACATCGGCGAAGTATTCTACCTTCCCACCATGAAGAAAAGCCAAAAACTGAGCCCATACGGCACCTACTTTTCGTCCGCCTTCTCTTTGATATCTAACCACCGAACCGTTGTCGGCACGAGGCAAAGAATACACACACCATTCACCGTTCCCATTAAACCCTGTCCGTGAAAGATCGACACCGATTCCGTTATCAGAAATTTCAATGACCAACTCTTCTGGTGTCTCATAAATTCGTAAAAGAACAATTCCTGTTTTTTGAGCTGCCACATAAGCATCAAAGGCATTTTTAAGCAGCTCTTCCATAAACTTCGTGATGGAAGAGGCAATTGCTTCCCTTAAAAATTCTTCTCGTTGAGAATTTGCAAGTCCCGTCGAGAATATCCAAGGATTTGCTCTTTCATAACCGCCGATCATCTGGTGAGAAAGGATATGAAATCGTCGAGGATCTGAACCTCGAGGAGAACGGAACCAGCGAAGTCCAAGGCCTTGCAACAATTCTGATCGCTTCTCCGCTCGGCCCTGCCGATTCATTAAATCATTGTGATCAAACTCAACGGAACGTTCAAAACGAGTCCTGCCGCCTTGCCGTTGTTCTTCTTCACTTAAAGGCCGATTGATCGTCCGGAAAACATCCACCACATGCATGCCACCTTCATGACTCTGGCCAGTGAACTCATGAAGAGCAATTTCAACTGGAGTCGGATCTCCATCTTGAGGGTTCCCATTCGTTGTAACGACAAAAATGCGTTGCTCCTGATCTTTAGGAGAACCTGTCGATAATCTCTTATAGAAAAATCCATTGGCCCCCCAAAACACTTGATTATTTTCTCCATAATAAAGTTCCCCTGCATTCACACTCGCAACCAACTGCCCATAAAGGACAGAGTCATGTCTTCGCGTATAATCAGCCAGCTCGCGTACAAACTCAGGTTCTTCCAAGCTCTCCACTCGTCGGAAGCCACGAACACCCAAAACCTTACCATCCTCATCCTGTTCGACCAATCTTCTGAGTTCTTCAATAACATCGCCGGCCTGGTATCCCTCTCGTGGCCAGGCGGGATCATGCGGCTGTCGGAGCACAGGCTGCCTTGATGAGAGATAGGCTCCATCAATAGAAACTGTCTCCTTCAGTGGAGAATTAGGGTAAAAAGCACGAATTCCTGAAAACTGTCTTTCCGGCTGGACCAATTCAACATTCACGGCTTCAATGGGCAACAGAATGCGTGTTCGCGTGCGATAACCATATTCTGTTGCTGGAGCGTATTCCAAGTCCCCTCCGTGCAGACGCACCACAATTTGCGACCACAGGACACCGATATGGGCTCCTCCATCTTTTTCTAATCGAGATGAAGGCAAATGATGAGGAACAAGTGTCCAGATTCCAACATCCCCATATCTTTTTGTGCGCTTGAAATCAAGGCCTATCCCGTCGTCGAGAATATCAACAAAAAGATATTTGCCATCTCGATGAATACGAACTAAAATCTTTCCTGGCCTTTCATCAGATATATAAGCATCAAAGGCATTTTTTATAAGCTCGTCCATCACCACCCAAGAAATTGTTTCAGGGGCAAGAAAATTTTTAGCTGCTCTTTTTGGGATGAGATCATATCCTCCTCTAAATAATTCCCAAATCGCAAAATGTTTTCTAATCACCTCAGCAGAAGGCTCAGTCAGCCATGACATTTTAAGAATTTCAAAAAGGCGATTTCGCTTCTCAGCCCGTTTATTTCCGCTTGTCAAATCATCATCAGTGACATCCATTTCAGCTTCAAAAATCATCTGAGTATCGATACGATCAGAAGCTGGTAAATTGTGGGCAGCCCCTATCCATGGCGCATTTGTGAAAAAAGCAGCCCGGGAAATCCAACTGAGGAAAAGAAAAACTGCCCAGGCAAGACCTATAAAAAGTCCTTCTGCCATTTCCATTCCCAAACTCGTCGATCCCAGCGCGGCGGCCAAGACCACTCCACTCACCCATTTCGGGGAATGGAGGTCAATAGCATGCTGATGCGATGCTCCCTTCCTGGGAATTGCCTTCCCATTCCCTTCTTCAAATTTCATAAATCGTACAACTGACCGCGGAAGAGTGATTCTCACCGTCGTGCGATAACCTTCTTCATTGGCCGGAAGATGCTCCAAGCTTCCTTCAAGGTCGGCGATAAGAAGCCTGGAGTACTCCACCGCAATATGTTTGCCACCCAAATGTAATCGCGGGGCTTGACCATGAAGATCCACAGGAAGAGAAACAACTCTCCAAATCCCATGAACATCGTATCCTGTCTTCTCAAAATCAATCCCCCGCCCGTTATCCGAAATCGTTATTACCAAGTTTTTTCCCTCTTCAAAAATCCTCAAACGAATAGGACCCTCCATCAGCGAAGAGGCATACGATTCAAATGCATTATCTAACAACTCTTTCATCACCGTTGCCAATGTCCAGGAAACACCATTGGTGGATTCCGAGGGAGAAAATGCTTGAGCGCTGTATTGCGCACTGACCTGATAAAAAGACCGCAAAAGGGGATTTTGATGAGGACGAGGCTCTCTCTTCCATTCCAAATAAAAAGCACGGGTGAGTTTTGTCAGTTGATCAGAATAGTCACGGGCAACATCTTTGCCGCTTCCACTAAAGTGAACGACCATCTCCCACGGAGCTTCCTCTTCTGTGCCGACGGGTAAATGCGCTTGACGACTGATCTCTCGGTGGGTCGCCCTCAAAATCTGTGCCGCAAGCCCGTGCTGTTGTCGGATTTCTCTTCCTAAAATCAAAGTTCTCAACATCTCAAATACCATCTGAGGATTCTGCTGCATACGCTCTGCAATGGCCTGACTCAACGACCAAAGCGCCTGATCTGTCATTTCCAAATGATTCAATAATCGATCGATTGTCGACCGACGGGCAATCCCTTCCGTAGAAAGAAGATATTTGTCTGCTGCCAACTGATTGTCTTCATGCAAACCTCGGTGAATTTCATGAATCAAAATTTCAGCCAAACTTGGGTCTCCTCGAGAAGGATCGACATTCGTCGAAATTAAATAAACTGTGGATCGCTGAAGACGTCCGGTAAAATTATTTGCACCGTAAAACACATCGCTTTCGCCGTAATAAATATGTCCCCAATCAATCAACAGAGAAATCAGCTCGTAATGGAAATGATCATCGTTTTCTCTAATTTCTTGCAAAGCCCTAGCGATGGCAGGAGGCATCTCATTTGGATTAGCCGATAGGCGCTGGAATCCCCCCCCAACGACTGGGCGATCGCCGTTGTGGTAAGCAACTACGCTTTGGAATTGTGCAACGACGTCATTTGCCGAATATCCTTCTCGCGGCCAGGCGGGGTCGATAGGATCGCCTGGTAATAACCGACGGAAGAAAACAAAAAACTTTTTTAACTTCAAGGCAAGACCTGTACTCATGGCAGGCAAAATATTAAAGAAAACCTCGACAAAAATCATAAAAACAAAAGAATAAATG
>JANLHA010000076.1 GCA_024653845.1 Candidatus Omnitrophota bacterium
CATCGCTTTGACCGGATCAATATTAACCGCTTGTCCGTCGACCCAATCGAACCCGGATGGACTGTTCATCCAGGCGTTGGCGGCAACGACAAAAACTCCCGAAAGCATTCCAGAAATTCCGACCACCCAACCACTTAGCCAATGAATCTTTTCAGGGACTCTTCCCCATCCATAAAGGAAAACGCCAATAGCGATCGCTTCTAGAAAAAATGCCGTTCCCTCGAGAGAAAACGGCATTCCAAAAATCGGTCCGGCATGCTTCATGAACGTCGGCCATAATAACCCCAACTCAAATGACAAAACCGTTCCCGATACGGCTCCAGTTGCAAAAAGGATGGCCACGCCCTTGGACCAGGCTTTGGTCAGGTCATAATAAACCTGCTCTCTTCTTTTTAACCACAGTCCATGGGAGACGATCATCAAAAATGGCATGACCATGCCAATGCAGGCAAAGATGATATGGAATCCGAGCGAAACAGACATCTGTAATCGTGCAGCAAGAAGATCAGTCATGAAGTCATTCTAAGACTTCATACTGGCGATGTCTAGATTTATGAGAAATTTCTAGGGATGTTGCGGCTGGGAATTGTTGAGATTGGATCGATTGCAGCGGATGGACTTCCAGAGGAAAAGACCGATAACGGTAAGCGTAATAATCGGCGCAACATAATGCGGGATATGAACACCAAAACTTTCGGCGAGCATAATGGCCCCTAAAAAGAAAATCGAATACATGGCCCCGTTTTTCAAATAAGGATAGCCGCGGATTTTATCAACACCTTTGATGGTAAGCTCTCGGACAACGATCGCACCTAACCCATTTCCTAAAAGAATCAAAGGAACCGACATCGTAAAGGCGAAAGCTCCGATAACCCCGTCGATGGAAAATGTCGCATCCAAAATTTCCAAATAAACAAGCTTGCTGATATCGGAAAGGTTTCGATTATTCTTCATTTCCAATTCAGCGCGGGCGGCATATTCTTTAAATCCGTGAACAATAAAAAATGCGCTGGAGCCAATCGAAGCCGCAAAAGCCATCATGGGATTGATCTTTAAAGCATACCAAATGGTTACCGACAATATTAAGGAAGAAATCGCAAAAAACCAGACACCCTGTTTGTTAAAAAAGTGTTCAACGGATAAACCGAAGTTTTTCTCTTCGAGGAAAAGCCAGTGAAAAAAAAGAAAGACAAGAAACATTCCCCCGCCAATGAGAAGAATCGGCTTGGACACTTCCAAAGATTCAGCCACTTGAGGATCATTGCTGAAGGTAAAGGTTAAAGAGTTCCAAAAGCCAAGGGTGGGATTCGCCATCCAGACAATGAGCCATGGCAGCAATCCGCGCACCAGGAATACGCCCAGAAAAATTCCCCAAATGAGGAACCATTTGCGCCACTTAGGGCTCATCGTCGCCAAAACATCGGCGTTAACGACGGCGTTGTCAAAGCTCGAGACGACCTCGAACACGCAAAGGCCGACAACGACGAGAATGATCGAGAATATATCCATGAACAGAAACCCTCTTCTTAAGCTTCGGCGACGACTTCAATTTCCACTAAAGCATCTTTGGGCAAACGGGCGACCTGAATCGTCGAACGGGCCGGAGCATTTTCCGTCGGCGAGAAAAATTCCGTATAAACTTGATTCATCTGCGCGAAATCGTTCATGTCTTTCAAAAAAACCGTGGCTTTCACGACTTTACTTAGAGAAGATCCCGCCGCTTCCAGAATATTTTTCAAATGCGTGATAACCAATCGAGTTTGCTCCGGAACCGTCGTGACTGAGATTTGACCCGCTGCATCCAAAGGAATTTGCCCGGATGTATAAATTAAATTCCCAATTTGGACCGCTTGATTATAGGGCCCAATGGGCTGAGGGGCATTATTAGTACGAATGATTTTCTTAGACATAAATCCTCCTGATCAATTTTAATATCTAACTTTTCGTCGGTATTTTAAAGGGTTTAAGGGTGGATGTCTAGGGAAAATGGAATTAATCTAAAAACATTAACCAGCTTCGAAGAGAGATGTCTTCGGTTGAGAATCTTCAAATCCTAAAAATGTGGGCAGGTCAATCGGCTTGACGTCAATGATGATCGGCAGGAAACCTTCGATGCGCATGGTCTCGATGGATTGTTGAGGAAGTGGTAGCGGTACGCCTTTTACGTCGCGCTTGATTTGCAGATCAAGCATGTCAGAATTGAAATCGATACC
>JANLHA010000078.1 GCA_024653845.1 Candidatus Omnitrophota bacterium
TTTGATTTCTTCATACTCTTTCTGTTCTCCGCCTCGATTCTGTTCAAGCTTTACAATATAGTATCCTGCGGGCCCCTTAACAACTCCGCTAACGCCTCCAACCTCCAAGGCCTGAACCGTGCTTTCCATTTGAGGAAAAGGAAATTGCGAAACATACCCTAGATCGCCTCCTTTTTGAGCCGTCTCGCTTTTTGACTTATTGGTCGCCATTTCTGCAAAATCTATGCCCTTGTAAAGATCAATCAAAATCTCTTTCGCCTTGGCTTCCTCATCGACGATAATCTCTCTAACTTTCCACTCAATTGGCGAAATAAAATCTTGTTTATTGGCGTCATAATATTTTTTAGCATCTTCTTCTGTCACCTTGACCTGCTCTAAAATTTCCGTAACCATCTCTCTGACAAGAAGGGTTCGACGGAACTCTTCAACCGCATCTATCAAATCCTTGTTTTGATCTAACCCTTTATTGATCGCCTCCTGAACGAGCAACTGCTGACGAATCAATTCTTCCAAAACCAACTTGTTGGACTCGCGATCTTTAGGATCGTAATCCGGGACCATTTGTTTCAAAGCCTCTAGTCGCTCTTTGAATTCTGGAGCGGTTAATGTCCAGTCTCCCACCCGAGCAAGAACGTCGCCCTGTAAGGATGTAGACATTTCTGAAGACTCTGTTTTTGCTGGACTTAAATTCGCTGATGGGGACGGCGTTGGCGATAGAGGCGCTTTGGGCTCCGCAAGGATTGTTTTTGCCACAGGTTTTGTGCGAGATTGAAAGTAAGTCTTAAGGGTTTCTAGCTTTTCACACCCAGCCAGAGTCAAAACGAACAAGAAAATCAATCCTATCGACAAATTTTGGGAAGGATACACTGCTCGCAAAGATCACTCCTTTTTTAATACTTAGGTTTCAGTATACATGGGGCAAAGAAAAAAAACAAGTGGAAATCTTTATAATAAAACCTCAACAGCCCGACGCTCGTCGGTTAATTCATGGATCGTCTGAGCCAATTTTTCCTTTGCAAAGGCATTGTGCTCTAACCCCTCAACGATTTCCCAGTCTCCATTTTTAATTCGAATAGGATAGCCAAACATCAATCCCTTTTCGACCCCATAGCTCCCGTCCGATGACACCGCCACGGAAAAAAATTCACCATCCGGCGTTGGACTGGTCAAAGATTTAACCGTATCCACAACCGCATTGGCTGCCGACGCCGCAGAAGATGCGCCTCTCGCCTTAATTATAGCCGCACCTCTTTTTTGGACAGCTTCAATGAATGTGGTTTCTAACCAATTTTTATCCTTGATGACCTCCACTGCGGGGCGGCCATCAATGGTTGCATGATAAAAATCAGGGTATTGCGTCGTCGAGTGGTTTCCCCAAATTGCCACATTCTTCACCGATGAAATTTTTGCTCCTGCCTTTTCAGCCAATTGAGCCACGGCTCGATTTTGGTCAAGCATTGTCATGGCAAAAAAATTACGAGGAGAAAGACGCTTCGCTACCGATTTAGCAATATAGGCATTGGTATTACACGGATTCCCAACAACCAGCACTCGACAATGCGACTGAGCTTTTTCATCCAATGCCTTGCCTTGATCAATAAAAATCCCGCCATTGATTTTTAAAAGATCTGAGCGCTCCATTCCCTCCTTACGAGGCACGCTTCCAATCAACAAGGCCCAATCCACACCATCAAAAGCCTGACGAGGATCTGACGTCGCTGTTATGGATTCAAGCAAAGGAAACGCACAATCCTGCAACTCCATCACGACCCCTTTGAGCGCAGGTAGAGCCCTTTCTAATTCTAACAAATGCAAATGAATTGGCGTGTGCGAACCAAACATTTCTCCGGAGGCAATACGAAAAAGCAGTGCGTATCCAATTTGTCCTGCGGCTCCCGTGACGGCAACACGAACAGAAGGATTCATAGTTTTCCTCGTTTATTTTTGTTGCTTAGCCAGCTCAACCAATTTGCCAAATGCTTGCGGGGATTGAATCGCTAAATTTGATAACACTTTTCGATCCAAAACCACTCCTGCCGTTGTCAATCCCTTGATGAATCGGCTGTAAGAAACGCCTAGCTCCCGGCAAGCTGCGTTGATGCGCACGATCCAAAGATTTCGATATAATCGTTTTTTAACTTTGCGATCACGGTAAGCATAAGCAGCGCCTTTGGTCAAGGAACGCTTGGCCTGGACAAAGTGCTTGCTGCGATGTCCAAATTGTCCTTTGGTTTGTTTAAGGACACGCTTGTGTCTTTTGTGTCGTGTAACTGAAGAACTAACTCGTACCATACGGCAACAACCTCCTTACTCTCTTTGCATCTGACGGTGAAAGATATCCGCTGCGTCGCAGCTGTCTTTTAAGTTTGCGCGTTTTCTTTCCTAAGACGTGGCCTCTTCCGGCGTTGCGCTTTTTGATCTTGCCGGATTTGGTCAACCGGAATCGCTTTGCTACCGATCGGTTGGTTTTAAGTTTTGGCATCTCGCCCATCCTTCCTTAAAAACGTTTCGACGATCAATCCTCGATTTTTACTGTTTATCTGCCAAAGGCGCAATCATGACCGACATGACACGGCCTTCCATAACAGATGGTTTTTCCACCTGGCCATGAGGAGCGATTTCTTCGATGAATCGATCCAACACTTTTTGGCCAAGATCCTTATAAGCCACTTCTCGCCCACGAAAAAACAGATTGATTTTAACTTTGTCCTTTTTCTCTAAAAAAGAAACGGCTTGCCGCAACTTGATTTGGAAATCATTCTCATCGATGTGTGGCTTGATTCGGATCTGCTTCAACTGTGCGACATGCTGACTTCGCTTAACTCGACGCTCTTTTTTTTCTTGGTCGTACTTATATTTACTAAAATCCATGATACGACAGACTGGCGGCGTTGCCGTTGGAGCCACCTCGACGAGGTCAAGCTCGCTTTCTTGTGCCAGTTCTAATGCCCGCTTAATGACAACAACCCCCAATTGTTCAGAATTGGGTCCAATCACGCGAACTTCGGGGCATCGGATACGCTCATTGACTCGAATATACTTTTGAATAACAACCACCTCCCTCTGCGATGAATACGGCTCTTTAATTTTTATCTTTTCGCTGAACTTCACCTAAAACTTTTTGCTGAAAATCCTCGAAAGGCATTGTTCCCAGATCTCCGGCTCCATAACGTCGGACAGCGACCTGTCGAGAAGACACCTCTTTATCCCCAACAACCAAGAGATACGGTATTTTTTTGGTCGTTCCTTCTCGAATTTTTTTCCCTAAGCTTTCATTACGAGAGTCAATTATAACCCGCAAATTTTGTTTTTGTAAAATTTCTTTAAGCTCTTGAGAAAAAGCAACGTGCCCATCCCCCACAGGAAGAATTCCCACCTGGACCGGCGCTAACCACGCAGGGAACGCGCCCGCATAATGCTCAATCAAAGTTCCAACAAAACGCTCGATGCTTCCTAAAATTGCACGATGAATCATGATCGGGCGGGATTCTTTGCCCTCTTCGTTCACATATTTCATATCAAATCGTTGCGGCAAAGAAAAATCACACTGCACGGTTGCACACTGCCAAGATCGACCCAGAGCATCCTTGAGCTTGATATCAATTTTAGGTCCGTAGAACGCGCCTTCGCCTTCGTGAATCTGATATTTCAAGGATCTCTCCTTCAAAGAATCTTCGAGGGCTTTGGTTGCCACATCCCAGTCTTCGAGCTGACCGATATATTTTTCCGGACGCGTACTCAATTCAATTTCCAAATTGTCGAACCCAAAGTCTTTCATCACATCAAAGACAAAATCCAAGACCTGAACGACTTCTGGCTGGATCTGATCCCGACGACAAAAGATGTGGGCGTCGTCTTGAGTGAACCCGCGAACACGCAACAACCCGTGCAACACACCGGCTTTTTCTTGACGATAAACTGTACCCAACTCAAAATATCGAATCGGCAACTCCCGATACGAACGTGTCTTCGCTTTATAAATCAGGATATGCCCCGGGCAATTCATGGGCTTGACTGCATACTCTTCCTCATCAACCTTGAAGTAATACATGTTCTCGCGATAATGTTCTGCGTGTCCACTTTCTTCCCAGAGCTTGCCTTTTAAAATGTGCGGCGTCATCACGAATTCGTATCCTCGACGAAGATGTTGCTCGCGCACATAGTCTTCGATCACCTTGCGCAAAATGGCCCCCGAGGGATGATAAAAAACGAGTCCGGCCCCAGCGACGTCATGATGAATATGAAAAAGATCGAGTTGCGTTCCCAATTTGCGATGATCGCGTTTTTCAGCTTCTTCACGCAAACGCAAAAATTCTTTCAGCTCTTCTTTGGAAAAAAAACACGTGCCATAAATTCGCTGTAGCATCGGATTGTGTTCATCGCCCCTCCAATACGCTCCTGCCACCGACAAAAGTTTAAACCCTTTGATCAGCCCGGCGCTCGGCACATGCGGCCCCTTACACAAATCTAAAAATTCATCACCCGTCTTATAAATCGAAACCGTTTGATCTGGCAATCCCTCGATCAGCTCAACCTTGTAATCTTCGTGCATGTCTCGAAACAGATTGATCGCCTCATTTCGATCCATCGATGACTGGACAAACGACGGATTGCGATTGATGATCTTCTGCATCCGCTCTTCGATCTTTTTCAAATCCTCGTCGGTAAACGGCTCTTTCTTATCAAAATCATAATAAAACCCATTTTCAATCGCGGGCCCGATCGTAACCTTGGTATCCGGCCAAAGCTCCTTAACCGCCTGCGCCATCACGTGTGAACAACTGTGACGCAATTTATCAAGATCTGTTTTGTATTCCATCTTCTTTCTTCTTTTATTCCGACGACAAATATGGTGGACCCGACAAGACTCGAACTTGTGACCTTTTCCATGTCAAGGAAACGCTCTAACCAACTGAGCTACGGGTCCGAAATTTATCAATTTTAAAATGCATCAACATGGGCAAGGTGGGAATCGAACCCACACGACCTTACGGTCACAGGATTTTAAGTCCTGCGTGTATGCCATTCCACCACTTGCCCACTGATATTTGCATATTGCAGCCAAATTTTAAGGCGTGGAGCGGATTTGAACCGCTGCATAGTGGTTTTGCAGACCACTGCCTTACCACTTGGCTACCACGCCAGACTTAAAATGAAAACTTCCTTCCTCTCGAGCCGCATAAATGCGGACGAAAGCAATCACTTTTTCTTCGCCACGGTTTCTGCAACCGCTTTAACAATATCATCGATCTCAGCGAGGTGCCCTTCTCCAAAAGAACCACATGCCAAATGCCCCTTCACGGGCTCAATCAATCGTGTGCCAAATTTTTTAAGCTTTTTAAAATTCTCCTGAACAAAAGGATGCGCATACATTTGGTCATTCATTGCCGGGGCTAACAAAATCGGAGCGCGCGTGGCTAAAAATGTCGTTGTTATCAAATCATCCGCAATGCCTTGGGCCAATTTCCCGACGATATTCGCTGTCGCGGGAGCAACCAAAAACACATCCGCATGTTGCGCCAGCCAAATGTGACTCAACGGCTCGGACTCTTGCAGCCAATTTCCCGACGAACGATAAACTTTTTCGCCGGAAAGACTCCCCAGCGTCAAAGGCGAAATGAAATCTTCAGCCTCCTTCGTCATCAAAACAAAAACGCGAACATCGTAGGAACGGAATTTGCCTTGAGGATCTCGAAGTCGACGAATGAGATCTCCGGCCTTATAAGCCGCAATGCTACCCGTCACACCCAGAACAATATGAAGAGTTTTCATGCCTTACCCTGCGCTCACCTGAACTTCTTCGGCGCTTTCTTTGCGAACGCTTGGCTTAGTTGGCTTGAATTGATCCGCAAAATCTTTTAAAACAACCTTGCCCGCCTTGATTTCTTCCAACGCCACAGTTGCCACTTTTTCAATCGCGTGAAGCTCGACCAGCTTTGGTTTTCCGTCGGCCAACTCGGCGGCCCGCTGTGCAGCCAAGCGCACCAATTTATAAATGCTGCCGCCTGTTTTCGGAAGAAGATTTTCAAGAGGTGGATATGCCATTAGCTATGCTCCTTTGATTGCCCTCAGCGCCAAATCGTGGCGAACTCGAGGAATACGTCTAAACCGACACCTTGATGCTCTGCACCAAGAAAATATCGGGGATTGATTTTTAGGTACTTAAAGGCTCATTATAGAGGTCTTTATATATCATGGAGCGCCCATTTTGTCAATTTCTTATTCTCAACAGGCGTCAAAAAATAAAAAGGCGGTGACAACCTAAGCCGGCTGCCAACCACCTGATCACTTGGATAAACAGGAAAAAACAATTTCTTCTAACTTTTGATAAGCTTGAGGCAATGAGTCATTCACGATCACGTGATCATAATTTTTAGCTTCTTGCAGTTCTTGATTCGCAATCTTGAGTCGCAATTGCATTCCCCCAGAGGTTTCCGTTCCTCGATTTTGCAAACGTTTTTTTAATTCTTCCAAAGAAGGCGGCTTGATAAAAATCTTAATGGCATCAGGATAACATCGCGCTGCGTCTTCTGCCCCCTTCACATCGATACACAGGAGCACACTTTTCCCGAGCCTTAACGAATCTTCGACCTGCTTGCGCGGCGTTCCGTAATAATGATCAAAAACCTTCTCGGATTCTAAAAAATGATTGGCGCACCTTTTATGCAAAAACATTTTAGGTGTTACAAAAAAATATTCCCGCCCGTGGCGCTCTCCCGCCCGCTGAGGACGCGTTGTCACAGAAATGGATTTGATCAATCGTCCTTTCAGTCGAGGACTATTCAAAAGCTTGTCGTGTAGCGTGGTCTTACCTGCCCCCGACGGGCCCGAGAGAATAACAACTTTCCCCTTCTTTCTCTTCATGAAAAAATGGTTCCCATCTATTCAATGTTTTGGGCCTGCTCACGCAATTTTTCAATCTTGCTCTTAAGCGCAACCACCGCACTGGCGACGTCTTTGTCTTGCAGTTTTGATCCAATCGTGTTGGTTTCTCGCTGCATTTCCTGGGCGACAAAGTCCAGTTTTTTCCCGACATCTTCTTTCGTTTTTAACAACAACCGGAATTCTTCGACATAATGCGTCAATCGCGTCATTTCCTCGCTCACGTCGCATCCCTTTTTAAAAGAAAACAATTCATCACCGGAGAGAATTTTCTCTTTTTCTTTGACGACAGCGCGAAGTCTCTCTTGGACGCGCTTGACTTGAATCACCATGTTCTTTAAAATCCCGATAAAGTCCGACGATAAGCTTTTTCCTTCACGATTACGCATCGTGATCAAGCTTTGCAACGCGCGCTGAAGTGCCTTTTCTACGGTCGGCCACAACTTATCTGCCTCGACCAGGCTTTCGTGAGACTCCACAACGCCGGGCAAGCGAATGACATCCGCCAACCGCAAGGAATCATCAAATCCAAATTCTTTTTTAAGGCTATTAGCTTGTTTCAAGTATTTTTGGATCACGCTTTTATTGATGACAACCTCCTGGGAAGGCTTTTCTTTGATTTTAATCACCACAGTCACGCGTCCACGCAAAATCTGCTTGCTCACCAGCTGACGAATTTTATTTTCAAAAGCGCCAAACCCCGTTGGCAAATAGTAAACCAAATCAAGATACCGATGGTTTTGACTCTTGATTTCCACCTCCCCCTTGACTTCACCAAACGAGAATGCGGCACTTCCAAAACCTGTCATGCCTTGAATCATGAAACCCCCTTCGTTATACCCAAATATATTTTTGAATGGATTTTAAAATTTTTTCTTGGGTGGGATAAAGCTCGCCATCAATTTCCTGAGGCTCGAACCACAACTTGATTTCTCTTTCTGCCTCCTTGGGGTCCGACGAAACGTGAATCACATTTTCAAAAATTCCAGAGGTGGTGATGCGACCAAAGCTGCCTCGAATGCTCGTGGGATGCGCCTCTTCAGGGTTGGTGGCCCCAGCCAATTCACGAGCAACTGCAATTGCTTTTTCTCCTCGATAAATAAGCACCAAGACATTTTTTTGTTTATGAAATTTACCGACGAGATATTCGATCACTTGATCATAAAAAGGCGTGCCCCGAATATGGCGATAGTGCTCTTGAGCCAACTGACGAGAAACTTTTAAAAACTTGACAGCTATCAAGTTGAGCCCTGTCTGAGAAAATCGCGCCATCACGTGCCCCATCAGTCCTCGCGAAATTCCGTCGGGCTTAATCAAAACCAAAACATTCTCTATCTTTTTATTACGAGTTGACATAACTAAATTTAACGCTTAATCAATTGTAAAATGCGTTCCAAGTCTTCTGGAGAATAGTATTCGATCACAATCTTCCCGCGCTTCTTGTGAGGCTCAATCCGCACTTTTGTTCCCAGGCTGCGCTGCATTTCTTCCTCAAGAAAAACATATTCGTGGCTTTTTTGTTTGACTCGAATTTTTTGCGGCGCCGCCTTTTGAACAATTGCTTTCACACGATTTTCAACCTCTCGAACAGAAAGCCCTTTAGAAATCACCAATCGAAACAATTGCTCCTGCTCTTGCGGATTCTCGATCGACAATAAAGCACGCGCATGCCCCATAGAAAGATTCCCATCAATGAGAGACTGTTGAATCGTAAGAGGCAATTTGAGTAATCGCAGAACATTGTTAATCGTGCTGTGATCTTTCCCAACTGATTGAGCCACAATAGCTTGCGAAAATCCAAACTCCTCAATCAATTGACGAAAAGCCAAAGCCTCCTCGATTGGATTAAGCTCTTCTCTTTGAATATTTTCAACGAGCGCCAGAACGAGAGCCTCCCGATCATCGACCTGCTTGATGATCACCGGAATTTCTTCCAACCCTAAGGCTCGAGCCGCCCTCAATCTTCGCTCGCCCGCCACAACCTCATATCGCCCACCCTTTTCTCTAACAACAATGGGCTGAATGATTCCCTTTTCCTTGATGGATTCCTTAAGCTCATTCAATTTATGATCATCATACGTTCTTCGAGGCTGCAAAGAATTGTCCAAAATCAAATTCGTTTTAAGATACGCAACTCCCTGTAAAGGCACTGAAGATTCCTCCGAAGAGGGAGATTGAGCGCTCTTTTCAGGAATCAAGGCTGAAAGTCCTTTTCCCAAAGCTAGACGTTTTTCCATAAAATGACCTTTATCGAACAGGGTTAATTGGATTTTTCACGAAAAATATTTCGAGGGTCACTAGATACACCATCAATAACACTATTTTTTACAACAACTTCTGGAGGTTTTGCTCCTAAAAATTCATAAGCCAATTCCAAATATTTTTTCGCACCCACGGATCCAGTATCGTATAAAATAATGGGCTTCCCAAAACTCGGAGCTTCGCTCAACTTGATATTTCTCGGAATAATGGCCTGGTAAACCTTGTCCTTAAAATATGTCTTGATTTCCTTAATGACCTCTGTTGTAAGATTTGTCCGAAAATCCGCCATGGTTAGCAAAACCCCTTGAATTTCCAAGGAAGGATTTAACCCCTCCTTAATCAAGTTGATCGTATGTAAAAGCTGAGAAACCCCCTCAAGAGCATAAAACTCACACTGTATAGGCACAACAATAGAATCGCTTGCTACTAAAGCATTGAGAGTTAAAAGCCCTAAAGATGGCGGAGAATCGACAAAAATATAATCGTATTTATCTTTCACCACAGAAAGAGACTTTTTAAGTCGCGTCTCCCTCGACAAAGCACCCACAAGCTCAACCTCCGCGCCCGTCAAGCTAATATTACAAGGCATCACATCTAGATTTGGATAAACATCCAGAATGATCGCTTCTTGCGCAGAGCACGTATTCAAAAGCACATTATACACAGATTTGTCAATTAGGTTTTTATTAACCCCCACCCCACTTGTAGCATTCCCTTGGGGGTCAGCATCAATAATTAAAACCTTTTTCCCAAGCTGCGAAAGAGCGTGAGAAAGATTAACCACCGTAGTTGTCTTTCCCGTGCCACCCTTTTGATTACAAACAGAAACAATTTTTCCCATTTTTTGATTCCACGTGAAGATTTATGGCTTGATTGTTACTTTAATTTTTGCAAGCTTTGCCCCTTCCATCCCAAACAAGCCCTTCTGCTCCTCACAAACAACTTTCACATGAATATCTTCACGTGAAACTTTTAAAATGTCCAATGCTTTTTTTATAGCTTCCTCAACCGTGCCACCCTCAACTTCAACGCTTTTTGCTTGCTTTTTCATTTTTATAAAACTTTTTTTATTTTGGACATTTTCCACTGCGTCATTGTGGACATTAAATAAAAAACCGTAAAATAAAGAGTCAGTCCACTTGCAAATTTATAGAATATGAAACCCAGAAAAACAGGAAAAATCGTGG
>JANLHA010000054.1 GCA_024653845.1 Candidatus Omnitrophota bacterium
CCTTTATCGAGTTGAGGACAGCAAAGAACTTCATGAATGCCGAAGTAAAGATATCAATTATACAGGCGTTTGCATTTTCACTGATGAGAATCTTCCCAAGAATAAGAAAATCACCCTCACCATGGACCTCGGAGACAACACCAAGGTCGAAGTCGAAGGCGATATTGTCTGGAGTAAAAACTGTGGCCAAGGACACATGGTGGGAATCAACCTTCATAATGTCAGCCAGCGCATTCAAAAATTGATGCTTGAACACGCCTTTGAAGTTAAGAAGTAAGTCTTTCCCCTTTTTCCACATAACGATTCGCCAACTCTATAAAATCCTTGAGCTTTAAATTCTCCGCTCGTGCATTTTCATCAATTCCTGCGGTTTGTAAAAGTATTGTCAACTCTTCTTTAGGCATCAAAGACGCCAATGCATTCCCGATTTTTTTACGACGCTGTTGAAAAGATTGGCGAATGATTCGAAAAAGAACATCTTCATTCTTTGCTTTATCGTACGACTCTCGGAAAGTTAACTTAACCAGACAAGAATCGACCTTAGGGATGGGCCGAAAAACCTTGGGAGAAATTTTAAAAAGAATCTCTCCTTGTGCGTAATATTGCACAAAACAAGAAAGTGATCCCTAGTCTTTCGAATCAGCTTGTGCGACGATCCGCCTGCCAAACTCCCACTGCACCATCAAAATGGCTTGTTTTATCTTTCCTCGATATTCGATCAACTTCTCTATAATGGGCGTTGAGATGTGATACGGAAGATTCCCAACCACTTTGACCCCCTCAGGTAAATCACCCCAATCAAATTTCAGGAAATCTTCGCAGATCAGATGAACATGCGGCTGCGGATATTGTTCTTTAAGAATTTGGTAAAGCTGACGATCCGTTTCCACGGCATAAAATGCACTCACATGAGGAACGATTCGTTGAGTGATCGCCCCTTTCCCTGGCCCAATTTCGAGGACCGTGTCTGTGGGCTGAAGATGACAAACCTCAACAATCTTCTTCTGGATGTTATGATCAATCAGAAAATTCTGACTTAAAAATTTTTTAGGATGAGGCATAAGATAATTTGGCGGCCAACCTGATGGCGGCGATCATCGAAGCAGGATTGGCTTTATTTTTTCCCGCGATGTCAAATGCCGTGCCATGCGCAGGAGAGGTGCGAACAAATGGCAACCCAATCGTCAAGTTGACCAAATTCTCAAATTCCATGGTTTTAATAGGGATCAATCCCTGATCATGGTACATGGCAATAACAACATCATATTTCTTTCCTATTCGTGGAGAAAAAAGCGTGTCCGCGGGGAAAGGCCCCTCCACGCAGATCTTTTTCCGACGAGCTTTTTGAATTGCGGGAATGATGATGTCGATTTCTTCTTTCCCAATGAGCCCATGTTCTCCAGCATGAGGATTCAATCCACAGACGGCAATATGAGGGCGCTGGATTCTAAATTGATCCCTTAAGGAACGGTGGGCTAACTCTATGGTGCGATCAATTTTCCCGATAGATAAACGGGCTGCCACTTTCATAAGAGGGATATGCCTGGTGACAATGATCGTTCGCAAATCTTTGCCGACAAACAGCATCTCATAATTTTTTACTTTAAAGGCCTCGGCCAAAAATTCCGTGTGCCCCTGAAAAGGCACGCCCAGCTTAGAAATGGCCTCCTTGCAAACCGGCGCGGTGACCAAAGCGGAGATCTTCTTCTCTTTTAAAAGCTGGATCGCGGCTTGAAGATAATTGAGTGATGCGGCAGCGGTCAAACGGTTCGGTCGACCGGCAACAAATCGCTTAGAGGTTAAAGGATCTCCAATGACGACAAAATCGGCTAATTTCTTAAGAGAAGATTCTCGAAGAGCTTTCGCAACAATTTCGGGACCGATACCAGCAGGATCTCCAAGAGTTATTCCTATCACAGGCTTCCGATGAAATACAGTCATGTTACGACGCTCCAGGCGGAGCATCGGTTTTCACTTCGATGAATGCTTTTTTCTTAAGCTTATCGATCCATTCCCGCACGCCTTCTTTGAATTTCTCTTGGAAAAGCCTTTGGGAAATTTGTTCTTTGACTTCCGAAAGCTGGGCTACGGAGGCCGGCTCTTTTTTCTTCAAATAAAAAATGAAAAATCCTCCCTCCACTTCCACAACTGAAGAAACTTCACCTTCCTTCAATTTGAAAACAGCTTCTTCAATCTGAGGCAAAAGCTTCCCTCGCTCAACCATCCCAATCGATGGGGCCTCAGAATACTCTTTGGCCAGATCCTGAAAACTACTTTCTTTCTTCTGGAGTTTACTTAAAATCTGATAAGCCTTCTCAATTTTTCTCTGGGCTTCTTCTGGATTTTCTGGTCGAGAAAGATAAATGGAGTCAAGCTCTAACTGCTCAGGTTTCTGATATCCCTCAAGATGGCTATTGTAGTAAGCGGTGACATCTTGGGGATGAATATAGATTTTTGCTTTCACCTTATCATCAATCAAAAATTTGATTTTCAATTGATCTTTGATTTTATTACGCAAATCTGTAACAGTCGCTCCATCGTCGATCAAGGCCTGATAAAATTTCTGCTCTGAAGGATATTGTTTCTTAATTTCTTCCAGGCGCTCCTCGACGACCTTTTCATTGACTTGCAAGCCTATCCGATCTGCTTCTGTGACAATCAACTTGTCTTCAATCAACTTGTTGATGCCATTGACTTCTAATTCTTTCATGATTTTTTTAATTTCTTCTTCCGAGCGTCCCTCCCACGCCAACTGGGCATGAACGGCATGCAGATAATCATCCAACTCTCTCATCGTGATCACATCATCGTTGACAATCGCAATGATCGTGTCCTGGACAGCAAATGCCTGAGAAGACAATAACAAAATTGTCGTTAAAAAAAGACCTGAAAAAATTTTCTTTAAATTTGATTTCATTTCATAACTCCTTAAGGCTCTTATGATTCTTTTTTCTAAGGTGGTCAACCGACTCGACCAAAAGCCGGCAATACAAATCAAACCCTATGCTGGCAATATATCCACTTTGCTCTTCACCCAAAAGATTTCCTGCTCCCCGAATCTGTAAATCTTCAAAAGCAATTTGAAACCCAGCTCCCAACTCATTGAATTTTTGCAATGCTTCGAGACGCGTCTGAGCTTCTTTAGACAAAACCTTATAAGACGGAACAATCAAATAGGTATAAGCCTGGGTTGTGAATCTTCCCACCCGCCCCCGCAGCTGATGCAACTCCGCCAAACCAAAATGTTCCGCACGATTGACAATCAACGTATTGGCATTGGGAATATCAATTCCTGACTCAATAATCGTTGTACACACCAAAACATTGATTTCACTTTCCAAGAATTTTAACATAATTTCTTCCAAAAGTCTCGCTGGCATCTGTCCGTGGGCTACTGCAATTTTAGCCTGAGGAAGCAGACGGCGGACAATCTGCCCAATCTTTTCAATGTCTTCGACACGGTTATGCAGAAAAAAAACTTGACCCTGACGATTCAATTCTCGTTCGATCGCTTCCTTGATCAAATTTTCATCGAATTCAACCACTTCCGTAATGATGGGTAGGCGGTTGCGGGGTGCCGTCGAAATGACCGACATGTCTCTGGCTCCTGAGATTGCCATATAAAGAGTCCGCGGAATCGGCGTTGCGGTCATGGTCAAAACATCAACGAGAAGTTTAAGATGTTTCAAACGCTCTTTGGCTTTGACGCCAAACCGCTGTTCTTCATCAATAATGATCAACCCCAAATCTTTAAATACAATATCCTTAGAAAGCAAGCGGTGAGTCCCAATCACCATATCAATGGTTCCTTCGGCCAGCCCCTCGATGATTTTCTTCTGCTCTTTGGCAGTCCTGAATCGACTGATCATCTCCACTTTAACAGGATAATTCTTCATCCGATGAGTAAAATTATAGTGATGCTGTTCTGCAAGAATCGTCGTTGGAACCAAAACAGCGACCTGCTTGTTATCCATCACCGCTTTGAAAGCTGCTCGCATCGCCACTTCGGTTTTTCCAAACCCCACATCTCCGCATAAAAGACGGTCCATGGGATAGGGAGATTCCATGTCTTTCTTCACGTCTTGGGTCGCTCGGAGCTGATCCGGAGTTTCTTCAAAAGGGAATCCCTCCTCAAATTCTTTCTGCCACGAGGTATCCGCCGAGAAGGAATATCCTTGAAGACTCGCTCGCATCGCTTGCAAACGTAAAAGTTCTGCAGCAAAGTGTTGCAACCGTTTTTCAATTTGGGCTCGGACCCGCTTCCACTCTTTAGAACCAAGTTTATACAACCGCGGCGGACGCTTAGTAAATCCTGCATATTTCTGAACCAAATGCATGTCGTGTTCAGGGATATAAAGTTTATCACCTCCCTGATATTCAATGACCATGTGATCTTTGTCTTGACGATTGACTTGAAGAGGCTGGATCCCTAGGAATTTTCCAATACCATAATTGTGATGGACAACATAATCCCCATCACGAATGTCGACGAAATATTTCAATGGGGTTTCAGAAGAGACTGGAATACGCTCGGCAGATTTATGCGGCAATACGATAACAATCTTATGTTGCCAAATCGCTTTGCCAGATTGGATATTGAAACTGGAAATGAATCGGACATGATCTTCGTCGAAGGCAATACGAATGGGACTATCAAATCCTACGGGAAAAAGATCAAGCACTTCCCCACGCTGCGAAAAATCCCCTTCTTCGAGAACGGAATCTTTTTTAGCGTAACCAAATTCCACCAGCTGGCGGATCAACTCCTCCAGCTGGATGGTTTGGTCAATATAAAATTTGAGAGAATGAAACATCGATGAAATGAAGCTTCATCACCGTGCTTGGGGCTGCTTAGTCCAAAGCAAGACGAGAGGAAACGCAATAAAGACGGTGGAATAAACTCCAGAAAGAAATCCAATCATAAGACACAACGCGAACGTATTTAAAACCTCTCCACCCATAAAAAATAATGCGAGAACAACAAGAAATGTAACGGAAGAAGTCAAAATGGTTCGACTTAAAGTTTGGTTAATACTTAGATTCAGAATTTCTTTAAGAGACATTCTCTTACCAGAAGCTGCCATGTTCTCTCGAACACGGTCATAAATGACAATGGTATCGTTGATCGAATACCCGGCAATAGTCAGCAACGCCGTTACGACCAACAGATCAACTTGTCGTCCTAACGCCACAGCAACACCCAACGTCATGAGGACGTCATGCAAAAGGGCAATAACACCCGCAGCAGCAAAGTCAAAATGTTTGAAACGAAACCCAACATAAACCAAAATGGCCAGAAGAGCAAACGTCATGGCCAGAATCGCCTTGGTGCGCAAAGCCTTACCAACAATAGGCCCCACTTTTTCGATTCTCAAAACTTCAAAATGGTTATCCGGCATTTTTTCTTTGAATGTCGCAACAACATGATCATACGTATCCTCTGCGGTACGTACCGTGATGTCTTCAGGATGGTCGGCATATGTTAGAATCACGGCTTCCGGAATATTTTTCTGCTTAAAATATTCTCTCAGTTGATCCGCGGCCACAGGTTTTTCAAAACGATACTCTTGAATTTGCCCGCCGACAAAATCAATACCAAAAGCCTTTTGTCCTTTTTGAAAAAATCCCGCCATCGCAATGACAATGATGAGAAGAGAAATGGTGAAGAAAATGTATCTCTTCGAGATGAAATCAATCTTTGTCTGGGTAAAAAAGCGCAACATCGGAAGAGATTTCAAAAGATTCAACTCCAGCAACACCATAAAAATGGTGCGGGTCACAAAAACGGCGGTAAAAAGACTGGCCAAAAGACCGATCGATAAGGTGACGGCAAATCCTTTGATAGGACCTGATCCAAATTGAAAAAGCATGAACGCAGCAATCAGCGTCGTTACGTTAGAATCGAGAATCGCGCTAAAAGCTCGAGTAAAGCCACTGTTGACTGCCGCGCGTAATGGACGACCGTTATTCAATTCTTCTCGGATCCGTTCATTAATCAAAACGTTGGCATCGACCGCCATCCCCAATGTCAAAATGACACCCGCAATACCTGGCAAGGTCAAAGTCACTTGGGAATCTGGCATAGTGACTTTCAAAAATCCCATCGCCCCTGTGATTAAAACAAGGTTTAAAAGCAAAGCGACGTCGGCAATCAACCCCGCCCACAAATAATAAATGGCCATAAAAATAATGACCGCAAGAAATCCAATGATCGAAGCCCGAATTCCGGACTCAATCGAATCTTTCCCTAAAAGAGGGCCAATGGTGCGCTCTTCTTCCACACGCATCGGAGCGGGTAGAGAACCTGAGCGCAAGGCTAAAGATAACATTGAAGCTTCTTCGTAAGTGAAATTTCCGGTGATTTCACCTCGGCCAGAAAGGATGGGTTCGCGAATATTAGGGGCAGATAAAACTTCTCCATCTAAAACAATCGCCAGACGGTCGCCGACATGCTTGCGAGTTAAGTCTCCAAATTGATCAGCACCTTGCGAATTGAACTCTAAAGCAATCAAAGCTTGACCAAATCCCGCCGTATCAAAATCTACCTTGGCATTGGAAATCGCGTCGCCCTTCATGGCTGCCGGAGATTGCAAAAGCACAGGTTCTTGATCATCCTTGGTGTATTTGAGAATATAACCTTCCAGAACTTCTCCCTGCAATGCCTTTTGTAAAAGAGCGGTGTCTTTCTCAACGATCATAAACTCGAGTTGGGCAACACGGCCAATCATTCGTAGCGACGCATCACGATCCGTTACGCCCGGAAGTTGAACAATGATTTGATCCTCCCCCTGACGCTGGATGACCGGCTCTGAGACCCCTAAACCGTCAATACGATTACGCAAAATTTCAATAGCACGGGGCACGGCATCGAGCTTGGCATTCTCATCCAATTTTTCCGTTTCAACTTTCAGAATGAGATGCATCCCGCCCTTGAGGTCGAGACCTAAATTGATTCGTTTATCTAAAGGAAATGTGCAATAGAGTGCACCTGCAATAACAGCGAGGATTAATAAAACACGATTGCGGAGGGATTTGCTCATGAAGCCACCTCCTTAACCGTAACAATGGCTTCTTTATCAATTTCAAGTCGGACATTGTCATCAACACGAACAATCACCGTTGTCTCCTTCACATTGACAATAATGCCATGGATTCCAGCTGCCGTCACAACCTGATCATTTTTTTTGAGCTCTGCCAATTTCTTTTTTCGCTCATTTTGTTTGGTCTTCTCTGGTTTGATCACCAAAAAGTAAAAAATTAGAAAAACCAGAACAAAAGGAATCATCTGAAAAAGTGGATTCGAAGCTTGATCAGGCATGGTGAAACCTTTCTTTAAATAAAATCAGAAACGTTTAGACTTTTTTACTTTTCTTAACCAAGGATTTGACGGTGTCGCTCATTTGAGCCCCTTGGACTAACCATTTTTCTAATTTTTCATGGTTGACAGAAATGACCGCAGGGTTTTTGGAAGGATCATAATGTCCCAAAAGATCCAAATGCCGACTTTGACGGCTCTGGCTGCGGCTCATGGCCACGATACGAAAGTTGTACTGTTTGTTAGCAGGCTTTCCTGCTTTTTGTAACCTGATGCGAACTTCCATGATTGAACTCCTCCATTTGGATTTTAATTGATAGCTTTTTCAATCGCCAAAATTTGAGCTCTGGCTTTATTACGTGTTTCTAAATATTCTTGATCGGGTTGTGAATCTGCAACGATTCCCGCACCGGCTTGAGTATACGCTTTTCCTTTATGCACAACGATCGTACGAATCGTAATACACGAATCTAAGTTTCCTGAAAAACTGAAATATCCAATGCATCCGGCATAAGGCCCGCGCGAGATATTTTCCAAATCGTCGATAATCTCCATCGCCCGAATTTTCGGAGCCCCAGACACGGTTCCCGCAGGGAACGCGGCTTGCAAAACATCAAACGCATCTTTGCCATCACTTAAACGTCCACGAACATTGCTGACAATGTGCATGACATGCGAATATTTCTCAATCGTCATAAATTCCGAAACCTGCACCGACCCTTGCTGACAAACACGCCCCAAGTCGTTACGCCCCAAATCGACCAGCATGATGTGTTCCGCACGTTCTTTAGGGTCGCTCAACAAATCTTTTTTGAGCACTTCATCTTCTTCCTCATCTTTTCCTCGACGACGAGTTCCGGCAATCGGACGTGTCTCAACCACTCCATCCTCACATCGCACCAACAACTCCGGAGACGACCCCACAATTTGGACATCGCCAAAATTCAAGTAATACATATACGGCGAAGGATTGAGTGCTCGCAAAGATCGATAAAGATGGATCGGATCGATTTTGAAATCAGTTTCAAATCTTTGGGAAAGAACAACTTGAATAATATCCCCGGCCTGAATTTTCTCTTTAGCCTGATCGACAATCGCCTCAAACTGACTTTGTGTAAAATTTGAGCGGACCTTGAGTTTCGTGCCCCGGCGGGGTTTTTGATACCCTCCTATTTTAAGAGGTTTTTCAATTTTGGCAACTAATTTATCGATTTCTCGGCAGGCCGCCTGATAAGCCGCCTTTTTAGCCGATTCGTTCATTTTGGAGTCCAAATGAACACACGAAACCACCTTGATCTTGTGGCTGCGGTGGTCATAAATACAGAGGTTATCGGCCAGCATCAAATCAACTTCCGGGAGCCCCAGATCATCCTTGGGCTTGTTGGGCAATCGTTCAAAAAAACGCACCACGTCATAGCCTAAGTAACCAACCAACCCTCCACAAACTGGCGGAAGGCCGTCCACTTTGACAAAACGATAATCCTTCATCATTTCGCGGATGGGGGAAAGGGGCGTCTCTGTTAATTGTTTTTTTTCTCGTCGGATACGTTTGCCTTCAAAAGAAATGATCTCAAGCTCTTTGCCTTTGCTGCGAATCACTTTTTTAGGATGTGCCGCAAAAAAAGAATACCGCGCGACCTTCTCTTCGCCTTCGACGGATTCCAGCAAGCAGGAATATAGAGAACCTTGAGCGATTTTGGAGTACGCTGAAACGGGCGTATCCAGGTCGCCGAGGATTTCCTTATAAACAGGAATTAAATTTCCCTGTTTGGAAAGTTTTAAAAATTCTTTTTCAGATGGATAGAACATAAATTATCCTGTCGAAAGCTTTAAATCTCTAAGCAGCATATCGCGCAGGCCTCGCGGGCACGGTGTCCGCCATGTTTTTTGGCGGACGAGCGAGGCCGAAGAGTTAAGCGAAGAAAATCACGCTGGGATTTTCTGAGCGGTGCTGCGTGAGGTTTAAAGCTTTTGACATTCACTTTTTATTTCTCTTTCTTAATCTTCCGATAAAAACAACTTTTCTTCATCGTGTGGCATGCGGCCCCGACTTGTCGCACTTTGATCAGCAAGGTATCGCAATCGCAATCATAAGCCACACTTTTGACAAATTGAAAATGCCCCGACGTCATCCCTTTGACCCAATATTCCTGACGAGATCTCGACCAAAAACAGGTCTTGCCGATTTTCAAAGTTTGTTTGAGCGAATCGATATTCATGTAAGCCAACATCAAAACTTCATGGGTTTTATAATCTTGAACAATTGCAGGGATCAACCCATCGGAATTATACTTGAGTTTATTGATCGAGCGTGACGTGATTTCGATTTCTTCAATTTTTTTATCTTTCATAATCTCACCTGAATGTTGTTTGTTTGTAAATGCTCCTTGACTTGAGCAACGGTTAATTCTTGATAATGAAACACCGACGCAGCTAGGGCCGCGTCTGCACCTGTTTCTTCAAATAATTGTGAAAAATTTTCTAAACGTCCCGCACCGCCCGAAGCGATGACCGGGATGTTCACCGCTTCGCTAACTGCATTGGTGAGCTTAAGGTCATATCCATTTTTTGTGCCATCAAAATCCATACTCGTTAACAAGATCTCTCCAGCCCCCAAAGCTTCGCCTTCTTTCACCCATTGAATGGCATCGCGGCCTGTTGGAACTCGGCCACCGTTGATAAAAACTTCCCAATGACTTCCTTGCCACTTGGCATCCACCGCCAGGACAATGCACTGCGATCCAAAACGGTTAGCTGCGTCTTGAATCAATTGCGGATTTTTGACCGCTCCGGAATTGATTGAAACTTTATCCGCACCTGCTTGTAACAGTTGACGGATATCATCTAATGAATTGATCCCCCCACCGACGGTCAATGGCATAAAAACTTTTTCAGCCGTGGCTTTCACAATGTCTAAAATGATCGAACGCTTTTCGTGGCTCGCCGTGATATCCAAAAAAACAATTTCATCCGCTTGTTGAGCATCATAACGTTGGGCCACCTCGACAGGATCTCCAGCATCACGCAATCCGACAAAGTTAACTCCTTTGACTACACGGCCATCTTTGACATCGAGACAAGGAATGATGCGTTTGGTCAGCATTTATCTTGCCACCTCGATCGCTTTCTTCAAATCCAGCGTTCCCTCATAAATCGCTTTTCCGGTGATCACACCCATGACGCC
>JANLHA010000081.1 GCA_024653845.1 Candidatus Omnitrophota bacterium
AAAACCCAACGCAACGCAATCGGTGCCATCAAAGATGTGGTGATAGCCATGAGGACCACAATAGAAAACATTTCTTGCGTTAGAATGCCCAACGAAAGACCAATCGTGGCGATGATGATTTCCATCGCCCCTCGAGCATTCAATGCCACACCATAGCCTAAACTTTTCCAGTGCCCTTGCCCACCAATCCAGCGTGCGCCTAAATATGTACCCACGATTTTTCCGAAGCAAGCAACAAAGATCACCCAAAAAGCCACACTCAACAAATCCGGGCGCAGCAAGCTAGGAATATTCACCTTCAATCCCGCCACTGCAAAAAAAACGGGAGCAAAAATCCCTAACGCAATGCTCTGGAATTGTTCGCGGATCTGCCGAGGAAGACGAGGCAAATGTCCAAAGATGATACCCATGACAAACGCACCTAAGACGGGTTCTAAGTGCAAAGCTTGCGACAATGATGCCCAAGCAAACATCAATACTGCAACCAGTGTCAAAAGTCGATGAGGGCTGCGAATATTATCTTGAACCAAGTCCAAAGCTTTTTTGACGAACCAATACCCAAAGGTGAAACTGAATAAAAGAAAAAAAAGAACGGTTCCAATCGACATCGAAACACTCTGAGCAGAAATCCCTTGACCCGCAGCCAAAGCGGTGACAATGGAAAGCAAAATCCATCCGCAGGTATCATCGCACATCCCTGCCGCAAGAATGGTTTGGCCAATGTCTCGACGAGTCAAATTCATGTCCATCAAAACCTTGGCGATAACCGGAATGGCTGAAATCGACATGGCCGTGGCCATAAAAAGAGAAAAAATGAGTCGATCATCGCTGTTGGGCAAAAGATTGGCAGGAATGTGTTGGCCTAAAAAGAATCCCGTCGAGAAGGGAACAATGATCCCCCCAGCGGCAACACCCAAAACCGTTCGGGCATGATGACGAATCAGCTGAATATCGGTTTCCATACCCGTGATGAGCAAAAGGAACATCGCACCAATGAGCCCAAAGGCTTCCAACAAATGCCCTTGTGTAGCCGTTCCTGGAACAACATACCCTTGAATCCAAGGGAAAAAATATCCCAAGATCGACGGTCCCCAAAGAATGCCTGCACAAATTTCTCCAATAACAGCAGGCTGGCCCAAACGAAGTGCGAGTTCTCCCAATAATCTCGCCGTCAATAATAAAACCGCAATCATCAGGACAAAACCTAGAACATCATGATGCGAAGCGGCTGTAAAAATCTGCATTGGCGGAGTCATCAAAATCCCTCTTTAACAAATTTGGCGACAAAAAATCCTTCCATGGTCTCATCGGGAAGAACACGCACAGCATTTTTCACTTGGCTGTCAAAATCTTTGCCTTCCCAACTCATTAATGTTGGGTATGTTTTCACATCTGCAATTTCACTGGCAACCACTTGCAACTGGCCTTCTGTTTTTCGTAAAACCCAATCCACAACGCCTTCATTTTCTTCCGGAGCAAAGGTGCACGTCGAATAAACCAGCGTTCCTCCGGGCTTCAACAGACGCGTCGCATGCAAAAGCAATCCTTTTTGTTTATGCACCATCTCTTTGATCTTTCGTAAACTCCAATATCCAAAACTTTTGGCATCATGGCAAGAAAATCGTCCTTCGGTGCTGCAAGGCGCGTCGACCAAGATTTTATCAAATCCTTCAGCTCCCGTCGATAGCCTAAATCGCCGAGCATCCGTCCATTTGAGCGAAACATTCTTAGCCCCCAAAAGTTCCACCACGGATTTCAGTTTATAAAATCGATCTCGGACCGATTCCAATGCAACAATGCTGCCCTGATTTTTCATCAGCGCACTCATTTGAGTTGTTTTGCTGCCTGGTGCAGCACACATGTCTAAAACATTTTCACCAGGGCGTGGGTCCAAAATGAGGACTGGTAATAGACTCGATAAATTTTGACGATAGATAAGTCCTTGCTGAATCAAATCATCAACCGCGGGGATTCCACCAAAAATCAACGCTTCCGAACACCAAGCGACTTCTGAAAATCCAATCCCCCTCTCCTCTAAAATTTTCAAAAGAGAGGCTCGTTCCATTTTTAAAGTATTGATTCGGACGGTCCAAGGCCGAAGGAGGGTAAAAGAAAGAAGAACGTCTGCAAGCCGTTCCTGAGGAAGGATCGATCTGAGACGTTCTTCAAATAAAGAGGGTAATTTTCGGTCAACCAAAGAGGATATTAATGTTTGCCAGATTTATCGTCATGATTATGCCCACAGCATCCACCTTTGCCCTTTTTCTTCAATAAAAAATAAACCAAAATCCCAATCGCCAAAACAACCAAAATCAATTTGATATCCATTCTTCACTACTCCTTTCTTCTGAGTTTGCCAACGTTTCTTTGATACTGACTTTACCATGCTCTTTCTGACATTCCACTACTTTTTTAACTCTTCGCAAGAGCACGTTAAATGCTTGCGTCACAACCGTTTTCAAAGTCTCGTGTCCATCGCCATGCGTTGGCTCTTCAATCACCACAATTTCATGGCCCGGGGGGATATGAACCACAATTCTGACCCGAAACGCATTTCCATGATGCTTGTGTTTATGCGGCTTCTCCACAGCCACGCGGCATGTGGTGATATGATCACAAACTTCATTCAATTTCTTGATCTTTTGGTCAATCAACTCTGCAATCGTTTCATTATGCGGAACATCTCGAAAAGTGACTTCTGGAGGCACTTTCATATTCCCTCCTTATTTAGGGGATTAAAGATGCCTCTATTCTGGCATCCAACAGCAACCTCTGTCAAGAGAGGATTCCGCAGAAAATTAATCCGACTGGAAATGCCCCGTAATTTTGGGGGCTGAAGAATCCATGTTGCTTTGAATGCCAATGGCATGGTTCTCTAAAAAATCAACACTCATGTCTTTCCAAGAGATAATTTCCTGCATCGCCTGGGCAGGAAGCTGAAAATGTTTCTCGATATCCTCAGAAACCGCGGGTGGCGTGAACTTTCGGCGTTCTCTTCCCCCAAACTTGACCTTGTTATAAACTCCCCAAAGGCGAACCACCAAGATAATAGCCAAGCATACCGTAAGATAAACAAACCAAAACCTTCGAAACTCCTGAAGACCTTCCAACTCCACCATCTGATGATAAAACAACTTGAAACCCAGCAGCCAAATGAAAAATAAAGCCACAGGGCGGAACAAAAAGAGAAACACCGCCCAGCCAATGGTGGTCATGCTGACCTCGATCCCACGCCGCCAATTCGAGAGGATTTTGGGACGATCAATGATCAACTTTTCGTACTCTTTACGTGGGTCTTCTTGAGGAACAGGTCTCATTATCGGAATCCTCGATCTGGACTTTCCCATACCGCTAAAGTCCCTTTAGGCTTAAAAATTGCTCTTGGAAACGCAAAAATGGTGACCGTGGCATTAATAATCCAATAAATGCAGGGATACCAAACCAGCCAGAAAAACATCCTCAGCGTTCCGCGCTCAAATTGACTGTCTAATAACAATCCCACAGCCAATTGAGCAAGGCAAACCATGGCAAGAATCACACCGGTCCATCCCGCAGCAATGCTTTTGACCTCGATTCCAGGCGGCAAATCAACCAGCTTTTCAAGAATATACATCACAATCGTCAAAAGAAAACAGTAAGCCCAAATCACACTGACCATATATTCTATAAAAATCGGCCACATCCGACGCTGTTTCCATGAAAACATGAGCTTGTGATATTTCTTCAAAACTTCACTTCCTCCCTGTGACCAACGCAGCCGTTGACGCCATAGCCCCTTCAATGTCTCAGGCATCAAAATCCAACACAATGCACGAGGTTCATAACGGATATCCCAGAAACGCAATTGCAATTTCCAAGAAACATCGATGTCTTCGGTGACCATGTCATTGCTCCAAAAATTGACACTCAAAAGAGCTTTTTTACGAAACGCCGCAATGACTCCCGAGACCGTATAAAGTTTTCCTAGAATTCTTTGAGTTCGCTTGATCATTCCCACGATGGAAGAAAATTCTCCGACCTGAATTTTCCCGACGACACTGCTGCGGTTGCGGACCCGAGGATTCCCGGTGATGGCTCCCACCCGCGGAGAATGCAAAAAATGCCAAAGAAAATATCGGATGGCCTTAGGGTCCAACAGCGCATCTGCATCGATACAAACAAGATATTCTCCTCGCGATGCCATGGCCCCCATGGTCAGGGCCGTTCCTTTCCCGCGATTGCTCGTCAAGGAAACCATCCGAAGTCGTGGATTCTCCTTCACTAAACTTCGCAGAATTTCAACCGTCTTGTCCGTGGAACCATCATCAATGGCAATGATTTCATAATTGGGATAAACCTGTTTTTCCAGATACTTGATCGTCTCTTCAACACAGCTTTCTTCATTGTGACAAGGAATCAAAACCGAAACCAATGGCTCCGACGGAAGATGGTCGACATCGTATCGCGGCTCTCGATAAAACCGATAGCATATCCCTCCGGCCATCAACGTCAGCGCCATCAAAAGGGGATAATAAAAGACAAAGTTATAAATGGCTCCAAAAACATTTGCCATGATATCCATTATTCCCAGTCCCTTACAAAAGGAAAGTCTTCCACCGAGATCACTCCTCGAATCACTTTCAAAGATGGATGATTCGTCACATAATCATCTGGATAATACCCAATGTTCCAGGCCCCTGCCCCGACGAGGCTTTTGAGCCAACCTTGCACCTGTTCTTCAGGAATCCAAGCATTTGTTTTCCAATCGAATGTTTGCACCTTGAAAATAGTTTTCTTCAAACCGTCCGGGAAGGCTTTGGCCTCCCGAACCAAACCGGCCAACCAACGATTCCCATCGCTGATTTCTTCCATCTTCGGATAGGCCATGAGCATGACGTAATCATAAATTTTTAAGGAATCGGCATAGTTTTGAGCAAACCATTCTTCGCTGTCCGAGTCTTGCAACGTCAATGCGTAAAGCGTACGAGTGAATTTGGCTTCCGGAAGATAAAACTTCACAATATCTTTCAATTCTTTCGAAAGATCATTCAAAATTTTAGTTTTCACGGCGGTCCAGTCATCCATTTCTTCCTGCGACATTTCCGCAGGATTTTTTAATGTGTTTCCGGTCACCGCCTGATAATACGAGACCGCGTCGGGATGAAAATCTTCAAAATCATTAAAATACCCGTCGTCCTGGAAAACCACACCGTCGACCTGACAATGAAGGGCCAAATCTTCATAAAGCATTTTCAGAAGGTCGCGCGTCGTTGGAGAGAATGGCGAAAGGCGCTGATACCATGATGTCGTCGGAACAATTTCTCCATCCTTCCACTCTCGCACCTGCAAATCTTGGGTCAATTTCTCATTCGGCAAAACAATGCTCAACATCGGCATCCAGGCATAAACTTCGACCTGAGCCCGTGTTCTCAACTGATGGGCCACTCGACTAAAGAAATCTTCTCTCACAGGCAAGACACGATTCGGAAAATAAACCGAAGCAATGTTCCCATTTCCTTCTGGGTCGGCAAAGGCTTGAAGATAAACTGCTGTAGGTTTCATGATCTTGATCCGGTCAAGAAAGCGCCCCAAATTTTCTTCACGCACCTTAGGATCTTTGTCATAAATGAAATCCAAGTCCACTTGAACGATCCGTTTTTGCTCGGGCGTTGCCAACGGAATGACGCCCCACTGGCTCAAAAGTTCTTTCAAAGGAGGATTTCGATGGATTAAAAAACGCGGAATTTCTTCCAAGCTTTTGACGGTGGCTCTTTGATCGTTAAGGAGAAAATGGATCGGGATGCCGATTTTCTTGCCCTCCTGGATGGCGATATGATTGTACTTTCCGTAAGGCCAGGCAATCGCACGGATCGACCGGCCCAAATGTTCTTCCAAAGCTTGCTTGGATTTTTCCAAGTCTTCATGAATTCTCTGACGATAACTTACCTCATCTTCATAGACCGTTTTCTCGGAATCGTAAATTCGGCTGGTGGCGGCTGCCGCCTGGTTTCCCTGAGGATTATAAACAACGCCTTCATGCAAGTCATGAGAATGCGAAACCACTTCAACATACGGGCTTGAAGCAATTTCACGTACCTGCTCCCAAGTCATCACCGAATGGGTCAGGTCTTGAGGCACCGCCCCATCAATCCAACTGGCCACAATCGCTGAGATGCAAGGGATTTTATATTCTTTAAGCAATGGATAAACAAAATCATAAAAACTCTGATAACCGTCGTCGAACGTCAAAAGCACTGCCCGAGGAGGCAAAGGCTTTTTGCCCTCATTCGCCTGAATCAAATCCTCGAGACTAACGAAATGATAGTCATGGCGCTTGAGATATTCAATGGTTTCGACAAACGTCTTTTGATCAACGCCGAATTTGTCTTTCGGTTGGACCGTCAAAGGGACATCATGATAACAAAGAACAATGACGTCTTGAGGGACAAGGTCTTGCGCCTCGATGGGCCATGGCCATAACAAAAGGCCAAGACATAACATCATCTTCATTCCTATTTTCATAACGTGTCTCCTGCGTTAAAACTTGACTCGTAAGCTGGTATAAAACATCAGTGCGTTGACGTCATCACCGTCATATTGATTAAGGTCATAACGCACACCCCATAAAAAACTCAGCAAGTCAGAAAACCGATAATCTTGTTCATAGCGAACGAAACCTAAATTTTGAGAATCAAAATTTTTCTGCCACACTTGGCCTAACCCGACATAAAATCGGTCAATCAAGGCTTTCTGATAGCGACGAAACCAAATGTGTTCCACATTAGGGATCAAATAAACAGAATACAAATGTTCGGGGCTGAAATAATCCACATCCTGACGAGAAAAAGTCGAGACATTGAACTCTGTGTCCAAACGCAATTTCCAGGCCGCCTTGGTCATCCACGTCTGACGCGTCCGCCAATAATAATTCCAATTGTCATTCCCGTCATCAAAGTCTTTTAACGAAAACCCGACACGCGTCTCCCAAAGCTCGCTTCCTCGAAACATCGTCGAGAATGTATATTCATCAACATCCACACCTTGAGCGCGCGATCTGATCGGAACAGAAAGGATATTTTTCTCAAAACCTACGTCGAAATTCCAATGATCATCCGGAGTCAATGTGATTCGCCCCAGACCTCCCACATCTTTTCCCGTTTCATAATCTCCCGAGATGGCTCCCACCAATCTGATGGCGCGATTGACTTGCCATTGGTCTCCAACATAAATTTTACGCTGTACGACGTCATCGACCGGATCCGTGGTTTCTCGACGAGTCATTTCTACAAAAAGATTATGTCTGAACGTAACCGGCTCATCCAAACGCAATGTGATTTGAAATTCATCTTCTCCGGGGAACTCTTCTCTGTACGAAGCGTCCAAACCAAATATTGTCATTTCTTCGACATCGAAAAGCCGTTTGCTTCTCTGGACATGTTTGTTCTTGGGATGTTTTTCCAAGAGAGACGCTACTTCTTTCCTGGCTTCCTTTTTATATCCATTGGCATTCAAGGCATTGGCATATCCGATCTGCGCCTGGACATGCGTCGGATCCATCGTTCGAATGATTTGAAAATCTCTCAACGCTCGTCGGGGCCAACCACGCCAAAGATCTTTGTGAGCTTGAGCGGTAAGGATATTGGTATTAAAAGGAGCCGCATCCGCAATCTGCTGAAGATATTGTTCACCCTCTTTCAACCGATCCTGATACATCAAAAGCCAGCCTTTGTCATAAGCAATCCTGGCCTTTTTCCAGTTCGGCTCAATGCTCCCGCGTTCGGTCGTCGTTTTAGGTGTTTCCTCATCCAGCTTCTCTAAAACTTTTTGCGCGTCTTCAAAACGCTCCAACTCGACGAGCGTGTCATATTTGGCCATGCGGACTTCGTAGGACATAGGATTCTTTTTCAAAACAGCATCATAAATTTCTAACGCTTTTTCAGGTTGTTGTTCATAAAGATAGGCATCTGCTGCTGCTGCATGAATCCATATAGGGATTTCAACTGATTCTTGCTGAACCAATTGATATTCCTGGATCACGTCTCGCATTTGATCTTGAGCGCGCAGCGCCGTCATTCGATCCCATCGGCTACGCCAATATTGAAGCTGGACTTCTTGATTAGCAGAATCAATCTCACGCAAATGACGATACTGCTCGATCAACCTTTCTAATTGCGGCAAAGCCTGCTGATATTCCTCCCACTGGATCTGCTGCATCGGAACATTACCTTGAGCGCGCAAAGCGATGACGGGATCCACCTTAGAATCCTGTCGCTGAGCCTCGTCAATGACCAAACTGGTTGCGCCCAAATCCATCAAAGCTCGCAATTTCAAGTTGAAAGCGGCACGATTTTCAGGATAACGCTTGATAATCTCGTCGTAAACTTTGGCGGCGTTCCAATAGTCTTGAAAACCTTCGTAAATTTCTCCTTTTAAGAAAAGAGCATCGAAATGTTGGGGGTCTTCTTTAAGAATCTGATCAACCCCCTCTTTCGCCTTGAGCAAATCTTTTTTCTTGAAGGCAATTCTCGCCAATCCGACGATGGCGTCTTTTTGTCTAGGGTCATTCTCTAAAATTTTCTGAAAATATTCCTCTGCGACTTCATCCCCCCCGGCTTTTAAAAAAAGCTGAGCGATCTCAACTTGCAAAGAAACTGGCAGCTGATCGAATTGTTTTTCAAAATGAGGGGCAAAAAGATAGGCTTGCTTATTATCACTTCCCGGCTGTTTCAGATATTGCATCAATAGCATGATCTCAACCATCGACAAATCTTGATCAGGATCACTTCTTAAAATTTTAAGATAAATTTCCTGCAGCTGATCTTTAAAAATTTTGGCTAAATATGTTTGAAAAAGTTGATAAGCTTGTGGCTGTACTCCTGACGGAAAGCTCTTAAAATCCTCAATCGCCTTTTCAAAATCACCGGCCTCCAACAAAATTCGAAGTTCTCTCAATCGAGTTTCTTCTTGCTGTGCTTCGATTGCCGACAAGGCTTGACTGTATTCATGAGCCAGATCAAA
>JANLHA010000085.1 GCA_024653845.1 Candidatus Omnitrophota bacterium
TATCAATTTTATCGACGGGTCGTGCGACCGAGTCGCTTGACGAGGAAGTGTCGGAGCGCGGAAGCGATCCGACCCGCTGCGGTATCCCCGCCGCGTCACCCGTCTGTATAGATTAATACTTCATTCCGTCTTTTTTCGTCACCTCATGAAAAGCGTCCAACATCTTCTTGGTAATCGGTCCAGGTGTTCCTGCCCCAATCTTTCTTCCATCAACTTTCACAACAGGAATGAGTTCCGCCGCGGTCCCCGTCAAAAAACATTCTTGTGCATTATAAATCTCATGACGAGTCAAAGTGGTTTCTTCCACAGAAATACGATTTTCTGTCGCAAGTTCCATCACCGCGTCACGCGTGATTCCCCGCAGTCGACCTTGAGCAGGAGTCAGCAGTTTTCCTTTTTTCACAATGAAGATGTTATCGCCTGTGCACTCCGCCACATTCCCGTGCGTATCGAGCATGATCGCCTCAGAATATCCAGATGTATTCGCCTCAATTTTGGCGAGAATGTTATTCAGATAATTCAAAGATTTCAATTGCGGATTCAACGCTTCGGCATGATTTCTCACCGTCGGGACCGTGATGATTTCCATTCCCTTCTGATACAATTCCGGCGCATAAAGATTAATTTTGTCCGTGATGATAATGATCCCCGGTTTGCCGTAACACTTTCTAGGATCTAGCCCCAAATCTCCTTCACCTCGAGTTACAATCACTCGAATATAAGCGTTATCAAGTTTATTTTCAAGAAGCGTACTTGCAATGGCCTTGCCCATATCCTCTTTGCTCATAGGAATTTCAATCATCAAGGTGTGACATGTTTCATAAAGACGTTCAACATGCTCATTGAGCTTAAAAATCAAACGGTTATACGAACGAATCCCTTCAAAAGCTCCGTCGCCATAAAGCAGACCATGATCAAACACCGAAACTTTCGCGTCTTCTTTCGCAAAAAATTTTCCATTGATGTAAACTTTCATACGCCCTTCTCTCCCCTTCCCCAATTATGCAACGACCATCCCATCTCTCATCCGCAGGATTCGTTGGCATCGTTTTGCGATGGATTCATCATGAGTGACCATCACCAAGGTCTGACAATTTTTATGATTCAAATCCATCAAAAGATTAATGACGTCTTGCCCACTTTCAGAGTCCAGATTTCCCGTTGGCTCGTCACAAAAAATGATTTTAGGATCGTTGATCAAAGCCCGTGCGATTGCAACACGCTGCTGCTCTCCACCCGAAAGCTGAAAAGGCTTATGTTGAGCACGACTCTTCAAGCCAATCCGATCCAAAAGGTCCATTGCCTTGGTCTTTAACGAGCCCCCTTGTTTGTCGCCTTGAACTAATCCTGGCAAAAAAACATTCTCTAAGGCCGTAAATTCTGAAAGCAGATGATAAAACTGAAACACAAATCCAAATTGCTGGTTTCGCAAACGGGATCTTTGCACATCTGACATCTTGTAAACATTTTGACTATCAAACGCCACGTCACCCTGGCTGGGGGTGTCTAATCCGCCCAAAATGTGCAAAAGCGTAGACTTCCCGGCACCGGAAGGACCCACAATTGCTAACGTGTCCCCTGCCTCAATTCGCAAATTCACACCTTTGAGAACATGTAAGGGATTAACGTCTTGAGAATAAATCTTATGAACATCGTGCGTTTCGAGCATGGCTAGAATAATATTATTATAAGGTTTTTAGATATGAATGCAAATCATAAGGGATATTTTGGCAGATCGCCAAATGTAAAAGTCCGCACTATTCATATCTCAAGGCTTCCACAGGTTCCAAGCTCGCAGCTTTGGCTGCTGGATAAATTGTCGCCAGAAAAGAAATCAACATGGCACATCCGACAATGATCAACAAATCTTGCAACTGAATATCAACCGGCACATGATCAATGGAGTAGATGTCTGCCGGCACCTTAATATATGTATGGAGAATATAGCTTATTCCTAACCCACCCACCAAGCCCCAGAATGTTCCTAACATCCCAATCAAAATCCCTTGTTTGGTGAAAATGGACCGAATAGCTTTTTTAGGAACTCCACAAGATTTGAGAATTCCAATGTCATGGATTTTACTAGTCACCGTTACAATCAATGTGCTGATGATATTGAACGCAGCGACCAGAATCATCAGGGTTAAAATGATAAACAATCCCCATTTCTCAAGAAAAAGAGCTTCAAAAAGATTGCGGTTCACGTCAATCCAACTTTTGATTAAAAAACTATACCCTAAACTTTCATAAAGGGCTTTTTTAATTTTCTCCGCTTGATAAGGATCGGCAATCTTCACACCAATTCCGGAGACTTTGTTTTGGGCGAAATGGAAAATCTCTTGGGCTTTAGAAATGCTGATGACCGAAAGATTCATATCATAATCCACCATACCGGTTTTAAAAATCCCCACGATCTTCAAGGGATACCGCCATGCCCCACCCGTCATTCCAGAGGTTGGAGATAATAAAGTGATGGTATCTCCGACGCTATAACCTAAATATCGTGCGAGCTCAACCCCAATCACCACGCCACCCTCTTTCAAATCATCCATGCTGCCTGCAACCAAATACTGCCGAACTTTGGTGATCTTATCTTCTTGAGCTGGATCAATTCCACGGACCACTTGAGAAATCGCGCGGCCATCCATTTCCAAAAAAAGATTCCCCTGAATAAACGGCGAGCTGGCCACCACTCCAGGGATTTGTTTGACATACTTCTGAACTTGCGCATAATCACGCACACCGGTTTCTTTCTCGATGACAATATGTGGATTGGTTCCAATGATTTTCTCCCGCAAATTGTTTCCAAAACCGGTCATGACGCCAGTGACTACAATTAATGCGGCAACACCAATGGCAATACCCGCCACAGAAATAAAATTGAGAAAGGATAAAAATCGTCCCTTGCTCGCGGTCAGATAACGATAACTGATCCAGTTTACGTAGTTCACGGAGTGCTCCGCTCGATGTGCTCCCCTTGTTGTTGTGACTTGTACATGTGGTTTTCAGGATTCGCGAGACGAAAAAATAAAGGTATCCAAGCTGCAAAAACTAAAAATACTGGGATAAAATAAGCCAAGGTGGCTCGACGAAGACTCATCTGATGAACATGTCGAAAGCCTGCAATCAAAATCATAAACGCCCAAATCCATGCCCCGATCATGGCGATGACTAAAATGACCAACACGCTGATTTGAGCATCCAATTGACGGGCGATGAGCATCCCAGTTAAAGGGATGGCTGTGATCATACTATTGGCATTCCCATATGCGAAAACTGTAAATGTTCCTCGGAATCCTGCTTGACCACCAAAAATCATCACAAAAAGATGCCAAACGCCCGACGAAAGAAAAAGAACAATGACACCTTGGACTCCTGACAATAAAAATGTCACAATCAACGGAATTGGCTCCTGAATCCCAACGACATAAGCATCTTTGATCGTTAAAAAAACGCTAGCAATCAACGTTGTTACAAGTGCAAACAAAAATGGAGATGTCAAAGATGAAGATACCTTCACGTGCTTGAAAAATTCATTCGGCCAAAAAAGAACATCTTGGATCGTTAAGAAAAAAGATTTGAAGAAACCCAGTTCTCGTCGATTGTCCCAACTGGTCCCTTCCAATGTCAAAGAAATCCCAGGCTCATCATTTCGCATAAATTCTCCTTTCTGAATTCACATCCTTAAACGTCTTCAGCCTCTTTTCCCTCAATCTCTTCGACATGTTCCGTCGGGGCGTGCGGTTTTAAAAGAGGGAAAAGGATCACATCTCGAATGGATGCCGAGTCGGTCAACAACATCACCAAGCGATCAATGCCGATTCCCAAACCACCGGCGGGAGGCATCCCGTACTCCAGCGCATGCAAAAAATCTTCGTCGACATTGCGGTTTCCCGTTTCAATATCGTCTTCCAAATCTTCCGTTAACCTTTTGCGTTGCTCTTGTGGATCATTGAGCTCGGAATATGCATTGCCGACTTCCATTCCGGCGATGAAAACTTCAAAACGCTGAGCGATCCAAGGATTGTCAGCAAACGTTTTTGCCAAAGGAGAAAGGAACGTAAAATAATCTGTAAAAAAGACCGGATTGACCAACTCCTCTTCTTCCAACATTTCTTCGACGATCTTCATGACTCCCGAACGAGTGAGCTTTTCAACTTTTACTTTTCCTCCACGGGCTGCCTTGACTTTTTCCAACATCGTCGGGGCATCGTCTTGCGGATCGATATCAAATTTTTCTTTCACAACTTTGGCAAAGGAGCGTCGTTCCCACGGGGTCGTGAAATCAATTTCCTGTCCCTGATACTGAACTTTATACCCCCCTGTCATTTCTTTGACCGCCCCACTAATCAAATCTTCGGTCAACTTCATCATGTCCTCGTAATTTCCATAAGCCTGATAAACTTCAAGCATGGTGAATTCAGGGTTGTGACGAGTTGAAATTCCTTCGTTACGAAAATTACGATTGAGTTCATACACACGCTCAAAACCTCCAACGAGCAAACGCTTCAAATAGAGTTCCGGAGCAATTCGCAAGAAAACATCCATGTCATACGCATTGTGCCTGGACTGAAAAGGTCGGCCGCGCGCACCTCCCGCCAACGGCTGCAACATCGGCGTTTCGACCTCAAGAAATCCTTTTTTCTCCAAAGCCGCACGAATATAGGAAATGATTTTGCTTCTCTTGATAAAAAGTTCCCGTACTTCGGGATTGGCAATCAAATCCACATATCGTTGACGGTACCGCGTTTCGACATCTTTCAATCCATGCCATTTTTCAGGAAGAGACATCAACGACTTTGTCAAAAATGTCATGTTTGCCACACGCACGCTCGGCTGACCGGTTTTGGTATGGAAAAGCGCTCCTTCCACACCGACGATATCGCCAATGTCCATTGCCTGGCAAATTTTATAAACTTTCGATTCCGGATCTTCGAGTTTGATAAAAAGCTGCATGCGTCCGGTTTGATCAGCGAGATCTCCAAAAAGCACTTTGCCGTGGCTGCGCTGCGCCATGATCCGTCCAGCCAATTTGACCTCACGGCCTTCCTGAAAATTTTGCAATGTCTCCGCCACCGACGTCGTAGGTACAAAATTTTCGCCATACGCAGGAATTTGGGCTCCCAACAATTGATTCAGTTTCTGTATTCGCACTTGCTTGATGTCATCAGTTTCCATCGATTTTCTCCTGAAAATAGCCCACTATTTCTTATATTGAGTATTGGAGGCAACCCCTTCGTTCACACGAACACCGTCTCAACTGGAATTAAAAACCTGTTTGAAGACGGTGTCCGGGGTTCACTCAGGAATTGCCTCCAATACTCATTGTTATAATTCTTCTTAACTTGCCATCATTAACATCACATCGCCACAATACAAATTCCTGCCTGATTCGCCAACTTCACACTTTTTTCGCGATCAATGATCAATGTTTTATCCGCCTCAATTGCCAAACAACTAGCATTCACCTTAGCCATATTTTGGATTGTTCGAGGCCCCATCACCGGAACATCAAAACGATTATCTTGTGCAGGCTTGCTGACCTTGATCACCACCGCGCCCCGTCGAGTAATTTTTCCTCCGCGCAAAATGCATTGATCTGTTCCTTCCATCGCTTCGATCGCTACAATCGCTTTATCTTTGACAACAACCGTTTGCCCCACGTCAATTCCGCCCATCGCCTTGGCAATCCCCTGTCCAAATTCAATGTCAGCCAATTCTTGCAAAGTCGGACCGCGCTTAGTTAGCGTCCCTTGAGGAGCAAGATACTTCTTTAACAAAAATGTCGAATCGAGAAGTTCTAAATTTTCTTCTTTCAACCGTTGTGCCACCGCCGCAAAAATCGTATCGGCTTTACGATCTTTGAGCGCTAAGAAAAGACTTTGAAATTCCTCATCGAGCTTCAACGTGTCATCAAACAAATTTTTGGGATTGACCTGACCTGCCATGACCACAAACTGCACGCCTTCCTCTTTAAAGAATGTAAAAAGTTTTTTCAACTCTCCAACTTTGAACCAAACGAACCGCTCCACAAATGGCTTTAAAAGAATCGACGTGTCTCCTCGGATTCCCGCAGCAACCACTCGGATTCCTTGTTCTTTGGCCGCTCGAGCAAAAAGAATGGGAAATTGATTGTTCCCAGCGATAAGCCCTAATGTTTTGATGGATTGTTGAGAATCTTGAAAATTCATGGCAGGATGAAAAACACCATTTCCCTCATCCACGAACAACTCAACTGCACAACCCACGCTTGGTGGTCTTGGCAAAAAAGATCAAGTGTTCGACTTCTGGACAAGACTCAACTTCTTGTTCAATTTTGGCAATCGCGTGAGTCTTGGAAAGACCGGAATGAAAAAGGATTTTAAAGGCATGTTTGAGAGCTTTGACCGTTGTCGTCGACATTTTATTACGCTTGAGTCCTACCAAGTTGACATCATAAACCTTCGCAGGATGCCCATCACACATCGAAAATGGTGGAATGTCTTGGACGACTTTAGAACATCCTCCGATGATGGACAATCTTCCCAAGCGAACGAATTGGTGAACCGCGCTCAAACCACCGACGACTGCATTATCTTCTAAAGTCACATGTCCAGCCAACGTTCCTGCATTGGCCATGACACAGTAATTTCCAATGACACAATCATGAGCAATGTGAGAATACGCCATAAAAAGATTATTGCTCCCAACCGTTGTTTTGCGTCCGCCTTCAGGGGTTCCAGTATTCACCGTGACGTATTCACGAACAATATTATTCTCACCGAGAACCAAGTAAACGTCGTCTTCACCAGCGTACTTTTTATCTTGCGGAGCGCTTCCAATGACCGCTCCGGTAAAGAATTGACAATTATTGCCAATGGTGGTGCGTCCATCAAAGACGCAATGACTTCCAATGCGGACATTCTCACCCACAGTCACATGAGACCCAATGACCGAATAAGGGCCAATCTCCACATTACTACCCAAATTGGCACCAGGATGAATGACTGCAGTCTTATGTATTTTGGTGCTTTCCATAAGTTTAATTGATCAAATAAGATGCATCTTGATAGGAGAAAAGCATTTCGACTTCAACAGCGACTTCCCCATTGACTTTCGCTTCCCCACGCAACATCGAACTTTTGGGCCGGTCTCTCAACAACTCAACTTCCAACGTCAATTGATCTCCAGGAACAACGACTTTACGAAATTTCACTTTATCGACCGCCATAAATAAAGCTACTTTACCATGATGTTCCCCATTCGTCAACACAAGGATCCCCCCCGCCTGGGCCAAAGCCTCGACCATCAAAACCCCTGGCATCAAAGGACGAGCCGGGAAATGTCCCTGAAAAAAATTATCATTGATCGTTACATTCTTAATACCTACAATTCTCTTCCCATGATCCAACTCAATGACACGGTCAATGAGCAAAAAAGGGTACCGATGAGGCAGAATTTTCATGATCTCTTCAATCTTGAGAGGAATAGAAATAGGGCCTTCCTGCATTTTGTTAAAATTCTTAATTTGGGCCGTCATCGACTGTTGATGTTGGATCTTCTTGACCAATTCGAGATTCAGAAAATGCCCACTTCGAACAGCAAAGACTCTTCCACGAATCGGTTTTCCCAAAAGATATAAATCTCCCACAAAATCGAGCACTTTATGTCGCGCACATTCGTCAGGAAATCGCAACTGATTATTGATGACA
>JANLHA010000087.1 GCA_024653845.1 Candidatus Omnitrophota bacterium
CGGCAAACTGTCCACACCCAAATCCGCCATGATCAAAATATCAAACTCGATCACCTCTTTATTCTCTTCTAACGTAATTTTCTTGCGACGCAAACTGACCCGATGAATTTTTCCGGTAACAAATTCAATTTTGAGACTGTTATAAAACTTCTGTGATTGATAAAAAACGCCATCTTGAGAAATCTCTTTAGCCACCCATGGAATCAGCCGATCACGCCAATACGGCCTTTGGCCTCCTTCAGGATCAACAACAATGATCCGAGATTCGGAATCTTCTCGTCGAAGAATTTCAACCGTTTTGATTGCGGCAATAGAATTTCCTAAAATAACAATGGTTTTCATAATTTTCACTTACGGATTTGCTGTTTAAAAGCTTCAATACCGTTACGCATAAGCATCACCACGGTCACCGGCCCGACTCCTCCTGGAACAGGCGTGATCCACGAGGCCCGTTCGCGTGCGACTTCAAACTCCACATCTCCTACAATTCCATCTTTCACCTGATTGATTCCCACATCAACGACGATCGCGCCATTTTTGATCCATGATCCCTTAACCAACTCAGCTTTTCCAACGGCAACAATTAAAATTTCTGCACGGCCAATATGCTCTTGCAATTTCCCAGCCTCACTCGTTGCAATATGGCAAACCGAAACCGTTGCATACTCTCGCAACAAAAGAAGACTTAACGGTTTCCCGACGATTTCACTGGCTCCCACCACAACCACCTCTTTACCTCGCAAACTCATTCCCGTCGAACGCAGATGCTCCATCACCGCCGCAGGTGTGCAAGGAATGATCTGTGTTTCCCCCAAAAGCATTTTCCCAATATTGGCCACATTGATCCCTTCCAAATCTTTGCGCATATCCAAACAATTGGCCACTTCGTGATAATCAATATGCGACGGAACGGGTTTGTGAATCATAATGCCGTGAACATTGGGATCGGCATTCAGTTTCTGAATATATTTGATCAATTCGCCCTGAGAAACATTTTGAGCAAGATTGACCAATTCATAATTCAGTCCAATCTCTTCAGCGACCCGTTTTTGAGAATTGGCATACGCACAGGAACTATAATCATTACCAATCATCACGTTGATCAAATGCGCCACTTTTCCCGTAGCACTTTTGAGCTCTATGACTTCTTTTTTCAATTGTTCTTTGAGCGTCTTCGCGAGCTGTTTGCCATCTAGAATTTGCGCTGACACGGTCGTCTCCATATCACAGTTGATTGATTTTCACATTGATCATGGCGGATTCAAATGTGGCCAACAACAATTCGATGGCCACCTCCACATCGCTGACCAAATGAGGGTTGCCATATTCTACAAGGAAAGGTGTTAGGACCAACGTTTGATAAGCAAGCTTACAAACTTCCAAAGGAACGGCCTGGGCTTTTTTAAGGGCAGCTTTTTTCATTCGCTCAGGCGATTTTCTAGTTCTGACAACTTGCAAGTATGCTTGCGCATCCAAATCCACATACTCTAAGAATCGTCGAGAAATCTTTTGGCTTTCTTTAAGGATTTGTAAATTCTTTTTCTCACGAGCAGGCGATCCCGTTTTCCCTCGAGAATATTCAGCCACCATCGAAATCAGCGCCGCCCCCAATGCCCCGCTCAATGCCGCGGCAGATCCTCCACCTGGGACAGGAGCACGAGACCCCAATTGATGAATGTATTCTTTAAGCGTATGGTTTTGATAAAGTTTCATGTGGATTATCATAATGGAAGGAAGATTCTTTTTCAATAGAAGTTCCCAGAGATTTAATGAATCACGTCGAAGGCGTTTTGCAGCAATTCAATGGCGGGGGATACAGAATCTTTCATGTCGATTCCCACAATATCAAATCGACACATTTGGTTCATACGTTGTGTACGGCTTAAATAAATCAGAGCCATGCGGGAAAGTTTTTGTTGTTTAAAAAATGAAACCGCTTCAACGGGCCGTCCATAGGCTGTCCCATTACGTGTTTTCACTTCAATGAAACACAAAACTCCTTGATCTTCACCAATAATATCAATCTCTCCCAACCGCGTTCGAAAATTTCGTTCAAGAATTCGATACCCTCGACGTTTTAAAAATTCAACGGCCAGCCCTTCACCATCTGCGCCCATGACCTTTGAATTTTTGTAAGGAATCATTTTACCGCCCTTCAAGAAGATGATGAAAGGTCTTCCGATGGATTCGTGAAAGACCGTGGCGTTGGATGGCCTGCTTGTGTTCGAGGGTGGGGTAACCTTTGTGCTGATCAAAACCATAATGGGGAAACACGCGATGATAAATATTAAGGATCCGATCACGAATCACTTTGGCAATAATCGAAGCACACGCAATCGACAGACACTGCCCATCTCCACCAATGATGGTCGTGTATTTGTAAGGAAGACGACTTTTGAATCGATCGCCATCAATCAAAAGATGAACGGCCTGTTCTGGATGATGAACAGATAATATTTGAGAAGGCAATCGCCTCAAAAGATTCTCGACCGCACTTTGCATGGCCAAATACGTCGCCTGCAAAATATTCACCTCATCAATGATCGATTCGTTCATGATACCTACACCAATATAAGCATTCTCATGGATCTCATGAAAAGCTCTTTCTCGTTGAAGAGCCGTCAACTTTTTGGAGTCGCCAATTTTATTCTCAAACTTATCGGACCGCAAAGAAACGGCCGCCGCAACAACGGGCCCCGCCAAAGGACCCCGACCTGCCTCATCAATGCCGACGACGAAAAAAAATCCTTGAGATTTGACCCGATTCTCATGCTTTAACATATGAGGGGGCATATCCCAAGGATTCATTTTTAATTCTTCTTGTAAATCTTTTATGAGGCAGAAGCTGCGGGAGCAGCAACTGAAGCTTCGGTTCTCTTCTTGATCTTAGCTTGCTTTCCAAAACGATTTCTGAGGTAATAAAGCTTTGCGCGATTGACTTTTCCCTTGCTGACGATTTCAATGCTGTCAATGATGGGAGAATGCGAAGGGAATGTCTTCTCAATCCCTTCACCAAAGGTAACCTTTCTAACCGTAAAGCTCGCGTGCATCCCTTTCCCTTCAGATTTACGAATCACCGTACCATCAAAGGGATGAAGGCGGACCTTATCCGCCTCTTGCGTTTTGATACGCATTTTGATCACATCACCAACTTCAAATTCTGGCAAATCGGCCCTCAAATATTTTTTCTGGACCTCTTTTAAAATAGCTCCGGTATTCACGACGGTATCCTCCTTAAATTTGACTCTGCTTTTGCAAAGCCAATCTCTGATTCGATGGGCTCGATGGCCCTTCAAAAGAGGAGGCCATTCTACCTAAGAAAGTCTGAAATGTCAAATGATTAGTCCCCCAGCAAATCTGGCCGCTCTCGCTTGGTCCGAGCCAAAGCTTGTTCTGCTCGCCACTTTTCAATCTGAGCGTGGTTGCCGGATAAAAGGATCTGGGGAATCTTCATTCCCTTGAAATTGGCCGGACGGGTATATTGCGGATATTCCAGAAGACCGTCCTCAAAAGATTCTCGATGCAGGGACTCCTCTCGTCCCAACACCCCTGGGATGAGCCGCACGACCGTGTCAACCAGAACCAACGCAGGGATTTCTCCACCAGTTAAAACATAATCTCCAATCGAAATGCTTTCATCCACCAACTTTTGACGCACACGTTCATCGATTCCTTCATAATGGCCGCAAATGAGGATGATGTTTTTCCAACAGCTCATCTTTTTAGCTGAAGCTTGCGTGAGCGTTTTTCCACCCGCACACATCAAAATCACTTTGGTCTTACGTCGACCTTTGATTTTTTTGACCGCATCAAAAATCGGCTGCGGGGTCATGACCATTCCCGGACCACCACCAAATGGCCGATCATCAACCTTGCGATGCTTGTCATCGGTGTAATCACGCAAGTCATGGACGTTAATCACCACTTTCTTTTTGTCTTGAGCACGTTTAAGGATCGATTCATTGAGAATCGGTATAAACATATTCGGGAAAATAGTGATAATGTCGATACGCAACATATTTATTCCTTAACTTTGTATTTTCCTAAGAAATCCTTTTGAAACTCGGAGTAACGCCCCTTTTCAATCGCCTGACGAATATCGCGCATCAACTTCAAATAAAAATGAACGTTATGATAAGAAACAAAACGCAACCCCAAGATTTCTCCTGTATTTAACAAATGGCGAAGATACCCGCAACTGTATTTCTGACAAACAAAACAATCGCATTCTGAATCAATAGGACCTTCGTTGTCAACAAATTCGGCATTTCTAAGGATCACTCTCCCTCGTCGGGTGAATGCTGTGCCATGTCGGCCGAACCTCGTTGGGATACAGGTGTCAAACATGTCAATCCCTTCACCCACGGCACGGACAATCTGATCTGGCAAACCAATGCCCATCAAGTATCTGGGATATTCGCGAGGCAGCAAAGGCTCAACCCATTCAACGGCTTCAAACATTTCTTTGACAGTTTCTCCCACACTGACCCCGCCGATAGCGTATCCATCAAACCCAATATTCAAAATTTCTTCCGCGGATTGTCGACGAAGATCTTCAAACGTGGCTCCTTGAACAATCCCAAAAAGCATTTGTTTTTTCTCTTCACGTTGATTCGCTAAAAAATGCTTTCGAGATCGCCTGGCCCAAAGGGTTGTTCGCCTGACCGATTCTTCAGCCATCTTTCGCTCACAAGGATACGGCGCGCATTCATCCAATGGCATGATCATATCCGACCCCAAAATTCCTTCCACATCCACCACCAGCTCAGGCGTAAAAAAATGTCGACTGCCATCGATATGAGATTGAAAAGTCACTCCTTCATCGGTGATTTTGCGCAATTTGGCGAGACTGAACACTTGAAATCCACCGCTATCTGTAAGAATCGGTTTTTCCCATCCCATAAAATTGTGCAGCCCACCAAATTTTTTGATCACCTCCATACCTGGACGAAGATACAAGTGGTAAGTATTTGACAACAAAAGTTGTGAGTTCATTTCAAGAAGATCTTCGTTTGAAACCCCCTTCACCGTCGCGTTGGTCCCGACCGGCATGAAGAATGGTGTCAAAAGCTCTCCCCGCGATGTCTTGAGAACACCTGCACGGGCTTTGGTATTAGGATCTTGATATTGAAGAGTTAGCATATTAATTCCAAAGTTTAGTGACTAAGTTCAACTTTTCACTCAAAACCGATTTCTTAACGCCAAAGGTCTCTCGCGCCTCGGCGCCTGCAGAACTCGCGAGTTTATTTCTAAATAAACTCGCTCAGACAGCTTCGGCGTCCGCCGCAATCTGCGGCGGATTCCCTCGTCGCTCGAGCATGCTTTGGCTAAAATCGCTATTTCGCTCAAAGCTGAACCTAGTCATCATATAATCACCATCGCATCTCCATAACTATAAAACCGATACTTCTCCTTGATCGCTTCTTGATAAGCCCGCTTCATCAATTCCATTCCGCCAAATGCATAGACCAACATCAATAACGAACTGTAAGGTAAATGGAAATTGGTGATCAAGATATCGGTCATCTGAAATTGATATCCCGGATAAATGAAAATATTGGTTTCTCCTCGGAGTTTTCCATTTTGGGCCACCGCCTCAAGCACGCGGCAACTCGTGGTGCCGACTGCCACAATTTTCTGGCCCTTTTGACAAGCCAACTGCAATTTTTTGGCAACCTCTCTTGACATCGAATATGTTTCATAATGCATTTGATGCTGCGTGATGTCTTCTTCCTCGACAGGCTTAAACGTAGCGTAATTGATATGCAATGTGACAGCGACAACATCGTGTATCTTTTTTAAATTTTCCAAAAGAGGCTTGGTGAAATGAAGCCCTGCGGTTGGGGCCGCAACCGACCCTGACCGTCGGGCATAAACCGTCTGATAGAGTTCTCGGTCATGCGCGCCGTCCTCTCGTCGGATATACGGGGGTAGTGGCATATGCCCCACACGATTGAGTTTTTTGCCGAGATCTTTACAGTTAAACTGGACCAGCTTCTTCTCTTTATCAACAACGGTGGCGATCAGACCGTTGCCGTTGAAAGAAATTTCTTCTCCCTCCTTGATCCTTCGAGTTGGCTTCATCAAGACTTCGTAAAGGTCGCCGGCCAATTTACGCAACAAAAAAATTTCCACTTTCCCGCCATTGCGAAGCTTTTCTCCTATGAGTCGTGCCGGAATCACTTTGCTATTATTGAGAACCAGACAGCTCTGAGGTGGCAAATATTTTCCGACATTAAAAAAATGATCGTGGCTGATTTTTCCTGTGCTTCGACAGACAACCATCAAGCGCGCCTGATCCCGCCGAGGAAGTGGCTGCTGAGCAATGAGTTCTTCGGGAAGATGATAAGAGAAATTTTTAAGATGCATATTTAAGAACCGGAAAATTTCAAATCTCTAAGCAGAATATCGCGCAGCCCGAGCGGGCACGGTGTCTGCCATGCTTTTTGGCAGACGAGCGAGGGCGGAGAGTAAGCGAAGAAAATCACGCTGGGATTTTCTGAGCAGTTCTGCGGGAGATTTGAAATCTTCCATAATTCTCAAAACGCCCGAATCTCGACTCCTGGATAATAATATTGCAAAATGTCGCGATAATGGAACCTCTGCTGCGCCATACCATACGCTCCCCACTGACACATCCCGACCCCATGCCCCCATCCCTTACCGATCAAATCAAAGTAATACCCCTTCATTTCAATATCATACTTATTGCTTTTGATCTTGTTAGGTCCAATGATCCGACGGAAATCTTTTCCTGAAACCATCACATGCTGCCCGTCGCGGGTGATGACTTCCAACTCTTTCACCCGCCCGCTGGCATTACGACTGTCCACACGAATTTCCTCAATCAATTCTAAGGCATAACCGTTTCGGCTCAACTCTTCCTGGACGTCTTTTAAACGAAAATTTTGTTTCCATTCATAATGCGGCAACTTAGCACAATATAAACATGCTCGTCCTCGCAAAGGCGGCAGATCCTGATGTCCCCATAATTCCTGAACATTCTCCGTCGAGCCACCACAGCTTGAAGAATAATAAGCCGGCAATAGCTTGCCCTGATAAATTAAAACTTCTTTGCTCGTTCTCCATGTTGCAAGATTGGTGCGATAACGTTCCCCACTTTTTCCACCATAGACCTGAGAATAAACATCGCTAGAAACATCGTATTCTTGAGACGTATTCTGCCCAATTTGATACAACGCATATGTTCTTGCAGCGACCGCTTGGGCTTTCATCGCCTCCATCGGCCAACGATCCGAAATCTCATGGAACAAAACACCTCGAATATAGTCTTCGATCTCAACGCGATTAACAACAAGCAATTTATTTTCTGTCTGCTTGATAAAATCAAGCATTCCACGATACCGTTTTTCTTTATGGTTATACCAAAGAGCTACGTCCTTACGAGGCGCAATTCTTAAACGATTCCGCAAGTACTTGATTTCTCCAATCTGAATCCCGTCGTGTTTTGCCACCACATGAGTGGGCTCGAGACGTCGTCCTTCTTGCAAAATCTCTCCACTTAAAGGATCCAATATTTGATAAGGCCCCTGGATCCGAAAGGTTACGTGGTCAAGGTCCTTGATTAAGGCGACACGGATCTCTTGAGATGAGCCCGTGGGAGAAACAGGCCCTTGAAAAGATTCGCAACCAGAAAAAAGGAATGCAATGCCTATATACAGAGGAACAAGAATTTTCATTTTCATCATGGGATTATCGACGATTAAAAATCCAAAGAATAAAACTCAAAAGCAGACTCAGTATAATACAGGTTGTTAGTGGAACATAGAATATGAAATTGTCTTTTTTAACAAAAAAATCTCCGGGAAGTTTGCCTACCCCTGGAATTTTTCCAACCAACAATAGGACCAAACCCATCGAGATGATCATCGCTCCGACAACAATCAAAATTTTCGCAAGATCGGTCATGCCTTCTCCTGAAGGTGCCGAAGCGCCTCGGGAGTGAGCTCTCTGCCTCGAGACGTTCTTTTCAGAAAACCTGTTTTCAACAAGTAGGGCTCAATCACATCGACAATGGTATCGATCTCTTCATTCAATGTCGCTGCCAGCGCCTCAATTCCCACCGGCCCCCCTTGATATTGCCGATCAATGACTTGTAACAATCGTCGATCAATATCATCCAGCCCTCGGCTATCAATTCCTAATGTTCCCATCGCCTGTTCCACTATTCCATGCTCGACCCGCTTCTGATGGGTTTTAACTTGGACGTAATCTCTGACCCGTCGCAGCAGGCGGTTAGCAATCCTCGGAGTTCCACGTGCGCGTCGAGCAATTTCCAAAGCGGCCGAAGAATCGATC
>JANLHA010000088.1 GCA_024653845.1 Candidatus Omnitrophota bacterium
CGTCAGGTAATCCAGCCCGGAAAAATTGTTTGGGTTCAAAGAGGACATTGGGGAAAAGATATCTTAGAAGAAGAGTACCATATCCGGCGAGTGCAGCAATAAAAGCCACCCACCCCAAAGCTAACCATTTGATAAAGGATCGTCGTTCCATAAAATTATTTTAATACGCAGGCGGTGGGAAAACTCCTTCGTTCACATGAACACCGTCTTCACTAGAATTGAAAACCTTATTGAAGACGGCGTCCAGAGTTCACTCAGGAATTCTCCCACCGCCTGCTATTTCAAAACCTCTAGAGCCTTAGCCCGAATCTTCATATTTTGATCTGTTCGACTCAACTTCTTTATAGCTTGTTCAATCTGTGGATCTTTGAACTTGACCGTCTGCTCAATGACAACCAGCATCAATTGCGTTTGTTCTTGAGCATCAACTTCTGGAAATTGCTGAAGATACGTCCTGTCGAGCAATTTTAATAAAACTTCTTTCCCTGCCAAATCATTCATCTGCGCTAACGAAATCGCAGAGCCCCATTGTACATTGGGTTCAGAATCGGATAAAGCTTTTTTTAGAATTTCTTTCGATTCTTCTTCTCCAATATCGCCTAAAGCCACGACGACAACAGAGCGAATTCTTGCGGTCGGATGATTGGCAAAAGGATGTAAAATCGGGGCCGCTCGAGGGTCACGAAGAAGACCTAATCCATAAATGACAGCATAAAGATTTGGCTCTTTTTCTTCATGAATATTTTTTGTTAAAGGCTCAAAGGCTTGCAGATTTCCTGTTTGACCTAAAGCAATGGCCAAATATTGTCGGACACGCGGATCGGGATCATGGTAAGACTGCTCAAAAGCATCGCGTAATTCCGTAAAAAATTTTTCATCCGAAGGAACTCGTTCAGAATTATTTAAAATCTTGGATAATTCAAATGCCGATTGCCAACGCTTGGTGATCCCTCCTATTTTGACGTCATCTAAAAGATCATAGATCGTCCTTTTATCATGCGTAAGGAGTTTGACAGACGCAAAAAGGAGTATACAAAAAACCGCGATCAAAAAAGGAATGATAAAAAAGGAATGGATGATGATGCCAAAAAAGGATTTTTCTTGCTCGGGTGGGGTTGGCGTGGGAGAAGAAGATTCCATCGTGTCAACCCGCCGCTGCTTGTAGGGTTTCTTGAATCGATTTGGCAAAGTCAGTCAGGATCAAGACCTGACCATTCGTTTTCACTTCCAAAACCCCTGAACCAATCGTCAAAGATTGTGAACCGGCTGTTCCATCAATTTTAAGAAGGCCTTCGAGGAGGCTTGAAACTAAAGGCGCATGTTTAGCCAAGATATTAAAGCGGCCCAAAGTACCAGGAGCTGATAACGAAACAACGTTATCTTCAAAAACTTTCCCGTATGGAGTCACCACTGTTAAAGAATAAGTCCTCATAACGTTTTGGCTTTCTCAAGCACCTCATCAATGTCTCCGACCATGTAAAAAGCTTGTTCGGGAACCCCATCGTGTTTGCCTTCGAGAATTTCTTTGAAGGAGCGGATGGTATCTTCCAAATTTACGTATCGTCCAGGACGACCTGTAAACTGTTCAGCAACGTTAAATGGTTGCGATAAAAATTTCTGAATCCGTCGAGCACGCTCAACCGTTTTGAGATCTTCTTCCGAAAGCTCATCCATCCCCAAGATCGCAATGATGTCTTGTAATTCTTTATATCGTTGCAAAATTTGCTGAACACCACGAGCCACTTGATAATGTTCTTCACCCACCGTGTGAGGGGTCAAAATGGTCGAGCTCGACGACAAAGGATCAACCGCTGGGTAAATTCCCAACTCCGCGATCGGACGAGATAATTCCGTTGTGGCGTCCAAGTGAGCAAATGTCGCCGCGGGTGCCGGATCCGTATAATCATCGGCAGGAACATAAATTGCCTGAATCGAGGTGATGGATCCTGATTTCGTTGACGTGATTCGCTCCTGCAATTCACCCATGTCGGTTCCGAGTGTTGGTTGATATCCCACCGCCGACGGAATCCGGCCTAAAAGAACCGAGACTTCAGAACCGGCCTGAGTGAAACGAAAAATATTGTCGATGAACAAAAGCACGTCTTGACGCATTTCATCACGGAAATGTTCGGCAATGGTCAAAGCAGAAAGAGCCACACGAGCACGCGCACCTGGAGGTTCATTCATTTGACCGTAAATCAAAGAGGTCTTGTCCAAAACTCCCGCTTCTTTCATTTCTTTATAAAGAGCTGTCCCTTCACGAGTACGTTCTCCCACTCCAGCAAAAACAGAATACCCACCATGTTCTTTGGCAATATTGTGAATCAATTCCTGAATCAAAACCGTTTTTCCAACACCCGCACCTCCGAAAAGCCCAACCTTTCCTCCTTTGCGATAAGGAGCTAAAAGGTCGACCACCTTGATTCCCGTAACTAAAACTTGTGTTTTAGTATCTTGTTCGGCAAACGTTGGGGCTTTACGATGTATGGGTGAATATTTCTTGGCTTCAATCGGGCCGGCCTGATCGATCGGTTCACCCAAAAGATTCATGACCCGTCCTAACGTGGCTTCACCAACCGGCATCCTGATTTGCTCGCCCGTGTTGATCACTTCTATTCCTCGGCTCAGCCCATCAGTCCCATCCATCGCAATAGTACGAACCGTGTTTTCCCCTAAATGCTGAGCAACTTCGAGAACTAAGTTTTCAGATCGATTGTCAATCAACGGATTGGTTGTTTTCAAAGCCGTGAGGATGGCAGGAAGCTGTCCCGAAGGGAAGGCGACGTCAACAACAGCACCAGAAATTTGAGTGATTTTACCTTTGGATTGATTTGAGTTTGACATAAATTCCCTTCCTTCATTTTAAAAAATTATCCTTTAAGCGCTTCAGCGCCTCCAATGATTTCAATCAACTCCGTCGTAATAGCCGCTTGCCGTGCTCGGTTGCGCAAGAGCATATAACGCTCCATCAAATCTTCCGCATTCTTAGATGCCGATTCCATCGCCATCATGCGTGCGCCATGTTCTCCGGCAGCATTTTCTAAAAATGTGAAATAAATACGAAAATATAAATATTTGGGAACAAGAAATTGCAAAAGTTCATCTTGTGCGGGTTCAAAAATGCACGTTGCGGGAATCGAAGTCCCATCTTTAAGAAACGATTTAGGTTCAATCGGTAAAACTTTCTCAAAAATAGCTGTCTGTGACAACGGACTATGATAGGTATTGTAAGCAACATAGACTTCATCATAAACTCCGTTAATAAAATCGTCGGAAATTTCTTTTCCAATATCGCTCGCGGTTTGGAAATCAGGATTGGCCGTTGAGCCTTCATAATAGCGCTTAACATGAGTGATTTTTTTAAAGAACATGTACCCCCGTTTACCAGCAAAGCTCATGTCAACCTGAAGATGGGGATTGCTTCGGATCCAGGTGGCGACTTGTTTGATCAATTGGTTATTGAAAGATCCGCAGAGCCCCTTGTCTGATGTGAAAACTAAAATAAGAATCTTTTTCACGCTTTCTTTCTTCAACATCAGTGGATGCTGATTATGGACTCTCGAAATGCGATGGATCAAATCCGTTAACAGCTCAGAGTAAGACTTGGCTTTTCGCTGATTTTCTTGTGCACGATAGAGCTTGCTCATCGCCACAAGTTTCATCGTACGCGTCATCTTGTACGTATTTTTTAAACTGCTTAACTTTTTGTCATATTCTTTAATTGTAGGCATATGAATTTACGACTTTAGGCCCTAGGCCCCCTGCTGCGGGTCGCCCGTTAATACAAAATTAAACTCGATAACTCGCCTTAAACTCTTTCAAAATGCGATCCAGCCCTTTTTTAACATCATCTGTCAAAGCTTTCCTTTCCTGCAACACTTTGACAAAATCACCGTAATTGGCATCCAACGCATCATGAAGTTTGGCTTCAAAATCCGTCACCTTCCCGGCGGGGACATCATCCAAGTACCCATTGACCGCTGCATAAATGATGACGATTTGTTTCGTTACCGACAACGGTTGATGAACATCTTGTTTAATCACTTCCATCAAACGTTGACCACGCTCAAGTTGTTTTCGAGAAGCAGCATCCAAGTCCGATGCAAATTGTGAAAACGCCGCCAACTCCCGATATTGAGCCAAATCCAAACGCAGTGTTCCTGCGGTCTGCTTCATCGCTTTGATTTGGGCATCGCCTCCAACACGAGAAACTGAAATTCCAGGATTGATGGCTGGTCGCTGACCTGCGTAAAAAAGATCAGATTCTAAGAAGATTTGTCCATCGGTGATTGAAATGACATTCGTCGGAATATAAGCCGTGACGTCCCCCGCTTGAGTTTCAACAATGGGAAGCGCCGTCAAACTTCCCGCACCTTTCGCATCGCTCATCTTTGCGGCACGCTCCAATAATCGGCTATGAAGATAGAAAATGTCACCGGGAAACGCCTCGCGCCCTGGTGGACGACGTAACAAAAGAGATAGCTGGCGGTAAGCTTGTGCTTGTTTGGTCAAATCATCATAAATGATTAAAGCATGTTTTCCATTGTCGCGATAATATTCCGCCATGGCCGTTCCTGAATAGGCCGCCAAAAATTGCATCGGCGCAGGGTCAGAAGCCGTCGCACAAACAATCGTCGTATATTCCATAGCGCCATAACGCTTGAGTGTTTCGTAAACTTCGACGACAGTTGATTGTTTTTGGCCGATCGCCACATAAAAACAATACACACCCTGTCCACGCTGATTAATAATCGTATCAATGGCCAAACTTGTTTTTCCCGTTTTACGATCTCCAATGATCAACTCCCGTTGTCCACGACCAATCGGGGTCAAAGCATCAATAACTTTAATTCCGGTTTGAAGCGGCTCATGAACATTTTTTCGGTCAATGATTCCAGGGGCTTTGACTTCGATTTGACGAAACTCCTTGGCATGAATGGCAGCATTCCCGTCAATGGCAACTCCTAACGCATCGACAATCCGACCTACCAGAGCTTCGCCGACAGGAACGGAAACAATTTTTCGAGTTCTCTTGACCGTGTCACCTTCCTTAATATGAGTGTCTTCTCCAAAAATTGCCACCCCAACATTATCTTCCTCAAGGTTAAGCGCAATACCCTTGGTTCCATCCGGAAATTCGACCAGCTCTCCGGCCATCACCTGATGAAGTCCATAAACACGGGCGATTCCGTCCCCTACTCGGAGAACCTGCCCTACCTCGGAGATGTCCGCTTGAACTTCAAGCTCAGACAATTGTTCTTTGAGAATTCGAGAAATTTCTTCGGATCGTAAATCTTGTGGCATAATTGTTACCTCAATGAGCGCCTGACTTACGGAGTCGTAGACGACGTCAAGTCAGCCGCGCGAATTGATCCTCGGAGGCTGCGACCTAGCAGCCGAACGGGGATTACATTACATGGATTTTTCCATCACCAAATTCTTAAAACGCTCTAACTGCCCTTGCAGTGATAAATCGTAGATCGTGTCGGTTAACTTGATTTTAAATCCTCCCAGAAGACTTTGATCAACCTGGGATTGCAATTGAATGTCTTTTCGAAATTTAGCACCCAACATTTCCTTGATCTTCTCGATCTCCATTTCGGAAAGCGTGGTCGCTGAAATCAATTCCACTTCTAAAATTTCCTTATACTCCAAATACAGTTTCCGAAAATGTTCACAAATTTCTTCCCAAAGAGGCAAACGATTCTTTTGATTGAGAAGATTCAAAAATCGATGAGTCAACGGATGGATTTTTTTCGCAAAAATGGAATCCATGATTTCTTCTTTCCTTATCATCACGATTTCAGGTTCAAGAAAAAGATCCCGCAAAAGATCAACGCTTCGATAAGACGATAAAAGATTTTGTAAATCTTGATAAACCTCATCAAGACATTTCTTTTCTTGGGCCGAATCAAACAAAGCTTTAGCGTATCTTCGACTTGCGGGATGAGAAAGCATAGTTAAATTTTACGAACAAGATCATCGACTAACTTTTGATGGTCTTTTTCGTCCAAGTTTTTTTCAATCAATTTTCCGGCCAATTGAATAGCCAAATCAACGCTTTCTTTGCGCAAATCTTCTCGAGCTCGCTGAACCGTGGCTTGAATTTCTCGTTGAGCATTCTCGATCATGATTTGAGTTTCTTCTTTGGTTTTTTCTTCAATCACGCGAGCTGCATTTTGAGCTCCTTTACGAGCTTCGGCAACGATCTCTTTGGCTTGCGCATACGATTCGTCAAGAATCTGTTGACGCTTCTGATTCAACTGTTCATATTCTCGCTGAATTTGTTCTGCTTTTTCAACCGATTGACGAATCGCTTCTTCGCGTTGATCCAGCCCAGCCAAAATCGGCTTCCAGGCAAACTTGTTCAAGATGATAAGCAATCCAAAAAATACAGCCCATGTCAAAAGGACGAGCGTATTTTCTGGACTCATGAAAGCAATCTGTTCATGAGCCTGCCCTGCCACTTCGTGAACGGTTTCATTAGTCATGGAATCTCATCTCATAACAATTATGGTATGTTTCATTTAGCAAAAATGGTATAAACGCATGCTGCAAGAGCCAAAAACGCAACCCCTTCGACAAACGCGATGGCCAAAATCATGACTTTTTGAATATCTTTGACCGCTTCGGGTTGGCGAGCAACGCCTTGAACAGCCGCTGCTCCAATCATACCAATCCCAATTCCCGCACCAATCGTAACTAACCCGCCACCGATTGTGGCGAAGACTCCCAAATTAAATGCTTCCATATTTCTTCCTTTCCATTGTATTTATTTATGGTTAATGATCTGGATGATAAGTTTGCCCAATGATCATTGCCGATAATAAAGTAAAAACATACGCTTGAATAAAAGCAATGAGGACTTCAATCAAATAAATCATTAAAACCAAAGCGACGACAGGTACCGTGATCACACCAAAAAAGAGGACACCCAGCCCAATCAGAACCGCAATGGTGATGTGCCCTCCCAACATATTGGCAAATAACCGGATCATCAAAGCAAAAGTTCTAATAAATAACCCCATGAACTCGAGGGGAACAACTAAAAAAAGGACCGGGAAAGGAACACCCGACGGGACAAGCACTCTTAGAAATGCTTTGAATCCGTTTTTATAAATCGCGCCAAAAACCATAAAAGAAAACGTAACCATCGCCAAGGCCCCTGTGACATTGACATTCGATGTGGCCGTGGCGAACAACGGAATGAGCCCCAAGACATTGAGCGTGAGAATAAAAAAGAAAAATGTACAAAATAAGGGCGTCATGCGACGACCATCTTTTTCTCCCAACGAGGTAATAGCGATATCATCACGAACAAAAACAACCACCGCTTCCAGTAAATTAGTGATTCCCGTTGGAACAGGAAGATTTTTTTTATAAAAAAAACAAAACAAGATGAGGAGAAAAAAGAAGGCAAAAATAACCATGAGAGCATGCAGAGTCAATGGTGCAGGCAGTGCCACGGGCGGCAAAAATGGCAACTGCCAATAATAGGAATTTTGCATATGATGAACAATGTGGTTTTGAAAATCAAATACCATAGGAGTCCCAATTTTTCATTGCCTTCGGATCAATTTCCAAATCTCATACCCGCCATAAGCCAATCCAATAGCCATTCCCAAAAGAATTCCCAAGTGGCCTTCCCCTCTTTTTTGATCAATAAAATAGCCAATGAGGGTAAATACAAAAAAGCCGGCGGCAACGTTTAGGCCTAAGGATAAATCCGTCAGATTTGGCAGTTGTTTTTTATTCATAACGTCCAAAGCGCTGACATAATATCGCAAGCCATAAAAACGCGCAAGGGAAAAAATTGGGGAATTTTAACGACTTGCTAACTTCTCAAATATCGGAAGATACAGAACAAAAAGAACGCCACCGTAACTAAGAGCAACATCCCGGAAGGCATGATTTTTTGTGTTTTGAGCAATCGAGCAAGAAAAACGAATGTCAAGGCACCAGAAATCAAAGATAATGCCAAAAACCCGTGTTTGACATTAACGGTCATTAAAGCCGTTCCAAAGAAAACGAATACGCTTGAGGCAATTCCCATAATGAGAGAAGGCTTGCTCCCTGCTTTCCAACCAAAGAAGGCCCCAACCAAAAGAAAAAGACCATAAAGCAACGGAATCAATTTTTCACACATGTGATTTTCCTTTCGTTATTTTCCCTGATAAGGGATTCAACCGCATTGGCCAGAGCTGTAATCAGCCCCGGGTGAGTCTCTAATGCTTTAGACATCCGAAAATCCTCAATCCCCGCCTTTTGTGCCATATGACGATATTCAATATCAATTTCACATAATGTTTCAATATGATCTGTCACAAAAGAAATTGGAACAACCAAAACTTTTTTCACCCCTCGCCGGGCTAAAGCAGAGAGCATATTTTCTGTAGAAGGCTTGATCCATTGCAAGGGCCCGACATCACTTTGATAAGAAACCATCCAATGATCTTGACGGTCCAACTCTTTCAAAACACAAGCCACCGTTTGAGCAATCTGGAAAGGATAAGGATCCCCTTCCTTCAAAAAATAAAGAGGCAATCCATGAGCAGAAAAAAGCAAATAGAAGTCGTCTAAGGATTCACCTGACTTGATTTGTTCACGAATACGCTCAGCAAAAGCAGCAATGTAAGCAGGGTCAAGGCAATACGTTGGTACGGATAAAAACTTGAGTTCGGGATAATTGCGGCGAGATTCTTCATGCAAATAAAAAAGGTTAGACCCTGTCGTTGCTGCCGAATAATGCGGATACAAACTCAATGGTAAAAAATATTTTTTATTTTTACGCTTGATGTCTTCGATGACAGTGCATGGCAGCGGCTCAC
>JANLHA010000090.1 GCA_024653845.1 Candidatus Omnitrophota bacterium
GCTCATACGATTGCGATGTATAAAATCAACTTTTTCCCAGAAATGAAAACCCGCTGGGATAACCGTCCTGATAATATCGGACACCTTTGGACACCTGGATGCTTCCGATGTCATGATGATAACCATAAATCGGATGACGGGAAGGTTATTACCAAAGATTGCACATCCTGCCATACGATCATTGAGCAAGGTCCCGCTGGCGCTGTCCAAAGCAGTATTAAAGGGCTCGAATTTGTTCATCCCTTTGAAGATGATGGACTTTGGAAAGAAATGGATTGCGCGAGCTGTCACTCAGGAAATTAAAGATCGGAGTTTTAAAATTATGACATACTATCTTAAATATTATTACCGCTTATTCATCTGTCTTGGCATGCTAAATTTCTTGTTGGGATCTGGCAACGCCACAGAACTTCGACAATATGAAGAAGTCTTTATTGATGTACCTCAAAAGCATAAAATGGCCGATTCGGATCCCCATGCCTTTATGGGGAAAATGCCTCAGGATGACATCCATAGCAATCTCAATCTCGGTGACAAAGATCTCCAGGCTCAACTTAATCAATCCGTTGCACCTGGCGCCTTGAACTGGGTCACTCCAAACAATTGGCTGGAAAAAAAAGAGACAAGTGGAATGCGATTGGCAAGCTTCATGAACAAAGACACGGCTTACCCCATTGAAACGACCATTGTTTCTCTGGCAGGAAAGGCTGGAGGCGTTTCTGCAAATGTCACCCGCTGGATGCAACAGATCAAGCTGGCTGTTCCATCGATGGAAGAATTAGAAAATTTTGTTAATCAACAGGAAAAACTAAAAACACAAACAGGGGCAGATGTCATTTTGATTGATCTTACAAAATGGCAAAAGGAAACAGAGGCTCAGGCTCCTTCCATGATCGCGGCTATTATTGAAAAAGAAGATTCACAAATTTTCGTGAAGATGACCGGATCAAGAGAATCGGTCATCAAAAATAAAGATTCTTTGAGGTCATTAGTCTTATCCATTCAAGAGGCGGGATCGCAAAAATGAAATTTAAGAAAAAAATTTCAAAAAATAGATTTGTCCAATTTTTTGCTTCCATCAAATTGACCGTTATTTGTCTTTTTCTGCTTTATATTTTGACATTTTGGGGAACAGTCGCCCAAATTCAATATGGCCTTTACCAAGCTCAGAACCAATTCTTCCATTCTTTGTTCTTTTTAGTTTTTGGGTTCATTCCGTTTCCCGGTGCGCAACTTGTCATGTGGGTTTTGTTTGTCAATCTGATCTGTGTAGCTCTGACACGATTTATTTATTATTCTTGGCGGCAAATTGGTATCCTCATAATCCATGCGGGACTTTTGCTTTTTCTAATTTCCGGATACGTGACATTGCATAGCTCTCATGAAAGTTATCTGAATTTGAAGGAGGGACAGGCTTCCAATGTTTCAGCCGCTTATCACGATTGGGAAATAGCTATTTGGGAATCTTCACCTCAAGAGGACCCACTCGTCAACAAAAATCATGTTACCGCCTTTGATGTTTCCGGACTCAAACCAGATCAGGTTATTCCAATAAAACATCTTGATCTACAACTTACGGTCAAAAAATTTTATAAAAATTGTGAGGCCTATACTGGAGATCAATCTAATAAAATTCTCAGCGCTTCCGGGATCGGGAGGCTGGAACCAACCGAACTGCTTAAAGAGCCGGAGAAAAATACTCCCGGAGGTATTTTTCAATTCAATATCAATAAAAATAAAGTTCTTGATGTTATCTTATATGGAGGAGAAGCAAAGCCATTCAGTTTTCAGGGAGAAGGTAAAACTTATAACGTGATTTTAAGATTGAAGCGATATCCGTTGCCGTTTACTCTAAAGCTCGTCGATTTCAAAAAAGAAGAACATCCCGGGACTGATATGGCGCGGACTTATCAAAGCCTTGTTGAAATTCTTATGGATCATGCCAAGAGAGAAAAACTAATATCGATGAATGATCCATTGCGGTATACGGATTATACATTCTATCAATCCTCTTTTTCCATCGATAAAATGGGCAATGAATCATCGGTCCTGGCTGTCGTTAAGAACCGGGGGAGATTATTGCCCTACATATCAACTTTCGTGACGTTCCTCGGACTGGTGATTCATTTTGTGACGATGGCCATCCGTTCGAGAAAAGATTGATGCGAGATCAAAATCATGATTAGAAAAGTTTTTTCCATTCAGAATATTTTTATGCTGCTTTTGCTTTCGAGCTTGATTTTCCCTAGCCGATCTTATGCTCAAGGCATGTGTCCTTTGGATACGCTCAAACCTAAAAAGGTTGGATCTCTTGAATCCTTTAAAAGAATTCCTGTTTTAAATCAGGGGAGAATTAAACCACTCGAATCTTATGCACAAAACCTGCTCTTGCTGTTTTCTGGAAAAACACATTACAAGAAAGAAACTGCTGTCGAATGGCTGGCCCGTTTTCTTTTTGCTCCTAGGACAACTTTCAACGACAAAATTTTCTTGATCAACAGTCCTGAAATTGCAGAGGCTTTAAAAATTGAGCCAGATAAACATCGACGCTATAGCTACAACCAGCTAAGCCCTGGCTATGATAAATTGAAAGAGTTGGCCGAGGCCATCAGTTCTATTGATGAAAAAAATCAGTCTGTTGTTGATAAAGAAATTCTGCGCGTTTATAGCAATGTGCTGTTGTTCCTACGTTTGTCAGGTGCATTTACTTTTGCCGTACCTCATCCCGATTTCTATATTGAATCTGCAGAAACGAGAGCGCTCCTTAATCTGGACAACGATCAAACCAAATTCAGTTTTTATAATGTCCTTGAAAAATCAGAACCGTTAAGCCAAGTTGCAAAAACGTTAGAGACAAAGGAACATCTGCTATGGACCGATGCAGAAAAGGATATCGGCCGTATTCTGAGTGCCTTGGATTTCTGGTCACAGCATTATTCCAATTGCCCATTAGGGTTGATCCCAACCCAGAGCCCTGAAAATGAAGAATGGTTGAGTCCCATGGACACCATCCTCGGTGGATTTTTTGATCCTGCCTATAAACAGGAAATAAAAGCTTTACGAGATATGGCTGTCGCTTACTGGGACGGTTCCCAACTTGCATTTGATATCAATGCCCGAATGTTCAGCGATTCTGTATCAAAACGCTTATCTCCGACAGAAAAAAAAATCACCAAGAAAATTCCTTTGGAGCTCCTTTACAATCAATTCAATTTCCTGGCCTGGGCTAAACTGTTTTATGCACTTGGATTCTTTATTTTTCTCTTTTCTTTAACTTTCAAGCAGAAAAAATTGTACCAGGCCGCGGTTGCAATGACCATTCTGGGCTTTATTCCGCATGCCCTGGCGCTAATTCTGCGGATATCGATTCTTTCTCGACCGCCTGTTAGCAATCTCTTCGAAACGTTTGTTTTTGTCGGCCTGATCTGCGTTTTCCTAGGATGTATTCTGGAAGTGGTCAATAAAAATTGGCTGGGTCTCGTGGTGGCCAACACCTGCGGCTTTATCCTTTTAACGATCGCCGGGAAATACAGCGCGGAAGGCGACACTATGCAGGTGTTGATTGCGGTTCTCAATTCCAATTTCTGGTTGAGTACGCACGTCTTAGCTATCACCATTGGTTATGCAGGCTGCTGTGTGGCTGGGATCATGGGGCACATTTATATTCTACAACTCCTAGCTCCTAAGTCCGATGCTAAAAATTCGGAGATCACTTACAAGTGTATGCTCGGCATCCTTGGGTTTGGCCTGACCATGACTTTTCTGGGAACGACGTTAGGCGGAATCTGGGCTGACCAGTCCTGGGGACGTTTTTGGGGTTGGGACCCCAAAGAAAATGGGGCATTGATGATTGTTTTGTGGTGCTCCATTATTTTTCATAGTCGCATCGCTAAAATCATTAATCCTCTAGGAGCTGCGGTTGGCTGCATTCTTGCACTTGTCAATGTCATGTGGGCATGGTTTGGTGTTAATCTTCTAAGTGTGGGGCTTCATTCTTACGGGTTTACCTCTGGCATTGCCACCACCTTGGGAGCCTACGTCGTTATTGAATTGCTATTCATTGCGGTTTCGGTAATTTGGTTAGGCAAAAAGAATATAAAATTCTAGAAGTGAAAGATACATTTTCAAAGAATCAAAGCAAATGCATGAAATGGCTTATAAAGTTAAAGCGGATTTCCTACGGGTTTTAGGCCATCCGATCCGGCTTAAATTGATTGAAGAACTCAAGCATGGGGAAAGAAGCGTCGGGGATCTTGTCAATAAATTTAAGATCGGACAGTCAAGTATTTCTCGACACCTTCTAGCCCTGCGCAACGCAGGCATCCTGTCTTCTCGACAAGAAAAAACAACAGTTTATTATAATATCGCGGATCAAGACATTTTTCACGTTTTGCGTCCAATTGCCGTTATGCTTCGCAAAAAATTTAAAGAATCGGAAAAACTACTTAATACATTAGGTAAAGACTAAATCTTCTTTGATTCCTCGCCGGCATAAATCTTCGAATTCAAATTTCATTTTAGGCAATTTAAAAAGTCTGACAACCTTGACAATTGAGGTGGTTTTAGTATGATATGCATATATGTAAATATTTGAATATACTCCAGAAAAACTCATTCCCCCATCAACAACTCATCTCACCGACATAACAGATATTTAATAAAGTTATAAAAACTCATTAATACAATTTATAACATTTGGTTATAAAAGGGAGAAAAATGGATACAACAAATTTTTTATCAAGTCATGGAATCACCGTCCGCCTAGAACTTTTGAATAAACCCGGCGTCTTTGCTGAAGTTGCCGAGGTTCTCGCGGATGAAGATGCTAACTTGGGCGCGATTGATATCATTGAAGTCGCACCCGATAAACTTATCCGTGACGTCACTTTTGATATCACCAGCCAAGGACATGGTCAACGGATTATCGAAATTTTAAAAAAATTGGAAAATGTCAAGGTTGTTTCATTTTCAGATCCTGTCTTTCTTTTACATGTGGGCGGGAAAATTCATATTCAAAGCAAATTCCCTTTAAAAACGAGGAACCAGCTTTCCATGGCTTATACGCCTGGAGTAGCTAAGATATCCCAAGCCATTTCTGAAGACCATACCAAAGTGAATACATTGACAATAAAAAATAATAGCGTGGCGGTTGTCACAGATGGTTCAGCCATTTTAGGGTTAGGGAATCTTGGACCCGAAGCCGCTTTGCCAGTGATGGAAGGCAAAGCCATGATTTTTAAAGAATTTGCAGATATTGATGCTTGGCCGATCTGTTTGGCAACTCAAAATGTAGAAGAAATTATTACGACGGTTAAAAACATTGCCCCGGTTTTTGGTGGGATCAACTTAGAAGATATCAGCGCTCCACGTTGCTTTGAAATCGAATCGAGACTTAAAGAGCTCCTCGATATTCCTGTTATGCATGATGATCAACATGGAACAGCCGTTGTCATTCTCGCTGCACTCAAGAATGCGTTAAAAATCGTTAAGAAAGATATCCGAGAAATTCGGGTGGTTGTAAATGGAGTGGGGGCAGCGGGGGCAGCATGTTGTCGCATTCTACTGGCAGCGGGTGTGCGACATTTATTAGCTTGCAATCGCAAAGGAGTGGTTCTAGCCGTTGGAGAGGAGAATCTTGATCAAGCGAAAAATGACTTATTCTCATGCATTGAAGCCACTAATCCCGTTATGACATTGAGAGAAGCTCTCCATGGGATGGATGTTTTTATCGGAGTTTCAGCTGGGAATATTTTGTCGATTAAGGATTTGAAAAAAATGAAAGAAAACAAAATTGTTTTTGCGATGGCCAACCCGGACCCGGAAGTCAATCCTTATGAGGCTTTCAAAATTTGCCGGGTATTTGCAACAGGTCGTTCGGATTTTCCTAATCAGATCAATAATGCTTTAGCTTTCCCGGGGATTTTTCAAGGAGCTCTCAATGTTCGCGCTAAAGAAATCAATGAAGAAATGAAATTGGCTGCCAGTGATGCCCTGGCCAATCTTGTGTCGGAGAATCAATTGAGCGAGGAATATATTATTCCCAGCGTTTTTGACAAGAGAGTTGTCTCTTCCGTTGCTGCAGCCGTTCAAGAAGCGGCCCATAAAACAAGAGTTGCACGGGAAGGAATAGGAGAGATGGTCAATGGGACGTAATAAACTTAAACCAAAATTGATAACCGTTTTAAAGGAAGGTTATTCAATAAAAAAATTTGTCCCGGACCTGATTGCCGGAATCATTGTTGGGATCGTGGCCTTACCGTTAGCCATCGCTTTTGCAATTGCCTCTGGCGTCAAACCTGAACAGGGACTTTATACAGCCGTTGTTGCAGGATTGATCATTTCCTGTTTGAGCGGAAGCCGTGTCCAAATCGGTGGCCCGACGGGTGCATTTATTGTCATCGTTTATGGTATCGTTTCAAAATATGGATACGACGGGTTGGCAACCGCGACTTTAATGGCAGGATTTTTGTTAATTTTGATGGGGATTGCCCGCTTCGGTGATATTATTAAATATATTCCTTATCCAGTGACAGTCGGGTTTACCGGCGGAATCGCGCTGATTATTTTTGCAGCACAAATTCGGGATTTTCTAGGATTGACGGGGGGGGCGGTTCCAGCAGAATTCATTGAAAAAATCCAATATTATATGGTCCATATTAACACTATGAATATGGCCGCTGTATGGATTAGCATTCTGACTTTGTTGATTATTGTTTATTGGCCGAAGGTCACAAGAAGAATTCCCGGATCTTTCATTGCCATCATTCTTACGACAGCCATCGTTCAAATATTTCATCTGCCGATTGAAACGATTGGGAGCCGTTTCGGCGGTGTTCCAAATACTTTGCCGATGCCACATTTGCCTCATATCAGTTTAGAGCTGATAGAAAAAATGAGCTCACCGGCGTTGACGATTGCGATATTGGCAGGGATTGAATCATTGCTTTCAGCGGTTGTGGCCGACGGTATGACAGGCAACCGCCATCGTTCTAATATGGAATTGATCGCCCAAGGTGTTGCTAATATTGCGTCGCCCATTATGGGAGGAATTCCGGCAACAGGAGCCATCGCCAGAACAGCAACGAATATTAAAAACGGCGGACGTACACCATTTGCAGGAATTATTCATGCGATTACACTTTTACTGATATTGATTTTTTTCGGACCGTGGGCTTCATTGATTCCCATGGCGACCCTGGCTGGCATATTGATCAGTGTTGCTTATAATATGAGTGAATGGCATTTGTTTGTTAAAATATTTCGAAGCCCAAAGAGTGATATCATTGTTTTATTAACAACATTTTTATTGACCGTATTTATTGATCTTACCGTAGCCATCAAATTTGGTGTCGTTTTGGCCGCACTTTTATTTATGAGACGAATGTCTGAAGCGACTCAAGTGGGATATATTACGGATTCTATTGCTGACCAGGAAACAGATGAAGAAGACATGATTGACCAGAATCGCATTTCGCAAAAAGATGTCCCGGAAGAGGTCGAGGTTTTTGAAATTCATGGGCCGTTCTTTTTTGGAGCCGCCGACAAATTTAAAGATACGATTCGGGGACTGGAGAAAAAGCCCAAAGTTCTGATTCTCCGCATGCGGCACGTTCCGACGATTGATGCCACAGGATTAAGTGCCTTAGAAAATGTTTTTAACCTTTCCAAACAGGATGGAACACAGATTATCCTCTCCGGGTTACAACCCCGGCCTCTGGGGAAAATTCGCCGGTCAGGTTTATTAAAGTCTATCGAGACTAAAAATATCCAGCCGACCATTGATCATGCGATCAATCGCGCTAAGGAAATCCTTAAGGAGAACACATAAGGAATGGAACTGACAATCAATGACATTGTTAAGATCTTTTCGGTTCCCGAACAGACGGTCAATAACTGGATTACAAAAAAGAATATGCCTTATATCAAGGCGAATGAACAATATCGTTTTAATTATATTGAATTGCTGGATTGGGCGCTGGAGAAAAAAATCAAATTGACTCCTAAGATTTTGGCCTTGGGAGATCGGGAAAACCACAACTCAAACAGCTTGTATCATGCCATCAGAAATGGTCATATTCACTACGATATCCCAGGTGATACTCGAGAAGAAATTTTAAAATCAATTGTTGATGTCTTACCGCTTCCATCTGCGCTCAATAAGCAGTCTTTTTGGCAAATGTTGATTGCCAGAGAACAAATGATGTCAACTGCCATCGGTAACGGCATCGCCATTCCTCATGTCCGCAATCCAGTGGTTTTACATGTCGATCATCCTTCGATCACGTTGTGTTTTCTCAAGAAACCTGTCGATTTTAAAGCCATTGATGGGAAGCCCGTCTTTATCCTTTTCACCATTCTTAGCCACTCGGTAAAGAATCATTTAGCCATCCTAAGCCGGTTAGCGTTTTGCTTGCAGAACACAAAATTACAGGAATATTTACAGGCCAAAGCCCCGCAAGAACAAATTCTAGCTGAAATCAAAATCCTTGAATCAAGATTGTCCTCCGTTCCCAATGGGAAGGAGGACGATCAATCATGAACTTTTTCCTCTACAGTTTGGCTGTCTTGTCTATTTCTACACTTTTAATAATCATCACGTCACGATTCAAAAGAATCAACGAAAATATCTTTTTGATCTCATTGATCATGGGATGTGCCTTGGGATTCATTTCCGCCGTTGAAATTCTTGTAAATCAAACACCCATAAATTATCGAGCGAATTTTAGAATGCCGTTAGGAGAGTTCTATATTGGGCTCGATCTTTTAAGTGCATTCTTTTTATTGACGATTACCATCTTATTCCTTTTAGCTGGGTTGTATGGATATCGTTATCTGAAAGATGAGAAAAAGGATTTGAGCGCGCATTATGCTTTCTATCAGTTGGCATTAATTTCTCTGATGCTAGTTGTCACCGCCAAGAATGCGGTCTTATTTCTAATCGCCTGGGAAATGGTGACCCTATCCTCATATTTTCTCATGATATTTTATGATGAACAGAAAGCGGTTAGAAAAGCTGGATACCTTTTTTTAATAGCCGCCCACACCGGGACATTCTGTTTATGGATCATGTTTCTTCTGATGGCACGCCATAGTGCGTCGATGAACTTCGATGAAATGATGCTTTCATCATTCCCTTTGCCGCTGGCAGGATTGATTTTTGTTTTAGGTGTGATCGGGTTCGGCGTTAAAACAGGGTTTATTCCACTCCATATCTGGCTTCCACATGCGCATCCCGCTGCTCCAAGTCATATCTCGGCTGTCTTATCAGGCGTCATGATCAAGTTGGGCATTTATGGTTTGATGAGGCTCATCTTAATCATTAAAGATTTCCCTGAATGGTGTGCGATGATTTTGCTTTTGATTGGCATGATTTCCGGAGGGGGGGGGGTTTTATCTGCTGTGGGTCAACATGAAATTAAAAAACTCCTGGCTTATCACAGCATTGAAAATATTGGTATTATCACCTTAGGCTTAGGAATCGGCTTGTGGGGGCAAATTTATCATCATCATTCTGTGGCTGTGCTTGGATATGCTGGAGCGCTGTTACATGTCTTTAATCATTCTATTTTTAAAGGACTATTATTCTTGAGTGCGGGTTCAGTTATTCGCTCGACGCATACAGGAGAGATTGATCATTTAGGAGGACTTTTAAAAAGACTTCCGTGGACAGGACACCTATTTTTAATCGGTTCTTTATCAATCTGTGGTTTGCCGCTCTTTAACGGGTTTGTCAGCGAGTGGCTTGTTTTTCGTGCACTGTTTGAAGGAATCTTTCATTTTAAAATGAACGCACTTGTCTTTAGCAGTCTAGCTGTTATTTCTCTAGCGTTAATCGGGGGCCTGGCCGCAGCATGTTTTGCGAAAGCTTTTGGTGCCATATTTTTAGGAAACAGCCGCTCCATAGAGACGACTCATTTGAAAGAAAGTTCTCCATTCATCTGTTTCCCAATGGTGATCCTCGCGGGGATCTGTTTATGGATTGGTCTTTTCCCCAGCACGATGGTGTCGTTTGCTTTAAGGGCGTCTTCGACAGTGGTCTCCTTGCCGAGTTCATCGATCGATGAGAGGACTTTCATGGAACCTCTTTTGATGGTGGTTTGTGTATTGCTTATTTTATTAATGATCACAGCCGTGCTCATTTTATTGAAAAAAACTGCAATGAAGATTCTTCCTATCGAAAACGCGTCGACCTGGGGCTGCGGGTATTCTGCCCCGACAAACCGAATGCAGTATACCGCTTCATCCTTTGCTGAACCTATCTTACGAATTTTCCGAAACGTTCTAGGGTTTGACGTTAAAGGAAAAAAACCGAAAGGATATTTCCCGAAGGAAGAAAAAATTTCTTCACATGTGATTGAAGTTTCGGAAGACTTTCTTTTTCGCCCAATATTCGAATTCATCAAATCTTTGTCAGCAAAATTAAAAATGATCCAACACGGCTACACACAGTTGTACTTATTCTATATTTTTATTTTTCTTCTAACATTACTCATTTGGAAAATGGTCTAGCCTCGGCAGGGGAAATCAATCCATGGGAATTGAAATTTTACTACATTTCACTATCGTAATACTCGTCTCTCCCTTACTTTTGGGCATCATAGGAAAAACGAAGGCTTTTTTTGCTGGGCGATGGGGGCCACCGCTCTTACAGCCTTATTATGATATTGGGAAATTATTCAGGAAGGGAAATGTTTAC
>JANLHA010000093.1 GCA_024653845.1 Candidatus Omnitrophota bacterium
CATCGACGAGGAATTTGAGAGATATTTGGAAAGAGAAGATTTTACCCAATATGAACATTTAGCTCAGGTGCTCAGAGGTTCGTCGAGATTATTGAAAGAAGCCCTCTTGGACGATCCTGTCCTTCGGCCGGTGTTTTTGCAAGTCCTGACGGAAGAAGAGGGCCAAATTGGGCCGCTTCAAGGAACCGATGTCAATCAAGAGGCCCTCAAGGCCATCGGTGGCGAGGCGCTCTTAGAGGCCCACAGCGTGTTTTCCGTTGGGCTGCCTTCTGTGGCGAACAATTCAGCCGGGCAGGGGGCGAGAATTGTTGTTGGCGTGACTGACCGCTCCAGTGAAGACACGATTGCTCCTAATTATGAAGTGGCTAACGGTCGACAAGTTTTCTTCCCTCTCGAAGATGGGACATGGTTAGGGATTAAAGGGGTAGGTCAGATGTCGAAAGAGGAAGAAGATCGTACGTATTTTCCTGACAACGTCTTGGGAGGGATCAATGGCCTTGCTCTGGAGTCTGAAGCCAAAGTTGCCTTAGACGCGATGCAGAAATTGGGAGATGACAAGGACAGAGGCTTTGTTCAGTTTTTAGGCTACCGTCGGCTTCACAGCATTCCCGATGGGACAGGAGAGATGAGTTTAACTGAAAATTTGACCCGTAGTGGAGGGGATCCTTATCGTTCTGTTCTCATTTTTAATCGTTTAATCAGTCCACATAGTTTTGTGAAATTCCCCCAACTCATCCAAGCCGATCCGGGGTTAAGGGGTTTAAGTTCAAGAATATCCAAAGCCCTTGTGAGTCTTCAGCGGTTGCGTGAGGGAGAACTTCTCACCGGACGGGAAATGCTTCTTGCCAGTTTTGGAGAGGTGGCTCGCGCGGTAGCGGTATTGCAGAATCATGAATTGTTTAGATCTACATTTCATTCTCAAGATATCCGATTCTTTCAACTGAGTGATAATGAAGAGACGGTTGGTTACGATGATTATTGGAGAATGATTCAGAAGGGAGTACGCTTCCCGCCAGGCGATTTCGAACTCTTTCAGAAACATCATTTAGCTACGATTTTTTTGCAGGAGCTGTTGGGTGCGCTTCTGAAAATGATGGATGAAGCTCAAAGAAGAGGGCAGCCAGAATTTTTTTCTGAACCGCATGATTTTTTAAGAGCAGTTTTTCAAAATTATTTCTCCACACTGGATGATCGGTATTTGGAAGTCTGGGCCACAGCTCAAATGACACCAGTTGCGGGATTGCGATCTTTGCCTCTGGAGGTCGGACGGATGGTTCCGTTGACGGAAACACTCGACGTTTTTCATCCCAACTATAAGAGGCTTGATCTTCGGCCGTTTAATCGGGAAGTTCATATGATGATCTTGGAGTGGGCCCAGGCGGAATTCCGTTCTCGCCATTCGGCGGTCAATGGGTTTCTCCGACGGGATCTTCCGGCGGATTTGCTTGAAGACCCGCACAATATTGAGAAATACCGACGGGCGGACCTGGGAGGCGTGCCGGTGATTCCTAGAAGAGGTTTATTCGCCGTCTCCGGCCAATTTGCGCACTGGGCGTTTGGTCAAGTGTATTATGAGCCAGTGATGTATATCGACGAGGATTATATCAACGAACCGCGGGTGCTCAATCATGAATTGTATGAGATCAATCGGTGGGAGGAATTTTTTGAGGGAAGAAGAATTGATGAGGGGCCCGACGAAGGATTTTTAGAACGATTGGAAGCATATTTGACGACGGAGGTCGCTGCGCAGCGGATGGAAGAGGCCGAG
>JANLHA010000094.1 GCA_024653845.1 Candidatus Omnitrophota bacterium
CAATTCGTGTCTGTAAAATTCGCTGAGCAAATGTATGACGAAAAACTTCCATCGAAAACTTCTCTTCCCCCGCAACATTCTTTAAAGCCCCCTCTAATTCCTTTCTAATTTCATTCAATGCCCATGGCTTTCCGGTTCGGGATGAATAAAAAACCAACTCTCCTTTTGCACGGGACGGCTCTTGATTTTTCAAAACATCAATGGCTGCTGTCGTCAAAGGAATCTCTCGGTCGAATAGAATTTTTTCAGAAGAAATATTTTTCCAACACAACACGACAATCTCTTGCCAACGCATTCCTGTTTCTAAAATCAACCGGATCATCGGCAAAATCTCTAATTTGTAACCTAAAATTGTTTCCACATCTTGAGATGACAAATAACGACAAGCCCTCTTTCTCGCATCTTTCAGAAAACGAACATGCAAAACAGGGTTATCATTAAGATAACCCAATTTGATCGCGTAGTCCAAAACCTCTTTCAAAAGGAATAACGTGAAATTGACCAAATGCGGGTTGGGAACTTTTCCTGACAGGCCCGCAAGGAAATAGGTCTTGTAATCTTCAATGACTTTAGGTGTCACCTGAGAAAGCTTTTCAAGAGACGGATGCTTTTTTCTCAAAAAGGTCTGAAAATTCTTGATAAGAGCAACAAATCGGGTCTGGGTCCGAGGAGTTTGCTCGCTCACCACGTCGCGAAAGAAATCTTCCCAAAAAATTTCCGTCGTGACGTCACGCACCATGATCCCCATCTGACCTTGTTGAATCTTACTTTCCACCTCCGCCAACAAGCGCCAAGCTGCAGCCTCATCAGGTCCAGCCTTTTGCTGATAAAGCAGGCCGCGAGCTTCAAATTCGATGTAATAATCGTTGCCGACTTTGCGAATGGTTCCCATAAATCAGATGACCTCATTCCTTCAGTGATTATCTCTCAAACTGGTCCAGCATATACGAATACGTCTTGTAATTATCAAAATAAACGGCAAACGGCACTTTGATCTGAACTGGGCAGTCCTTTTCTTTACACTCAGGATCTTCGTTAAACAATTGGAACTCCACCAGTTCATAGGGGCCCTCAAAACCAAACTCCTTGAGACTTGCACTATCAATTTTATATTCGATACGGTTGATTCCCACAACTACGTTCGCCTCATCGTAAAGCGGATATGGTGCACCCGCAACTTTGGCCTGGATGAAAATGCGACCCTCATATTTTGAATCGACCTCAAAAACAATGACCAATTGATCCCATTTTCCGTTACCATTTTGATCAACAGGAAAATCATCGACGTATTTTTTGAAATAAATTTCTGGGCGGCGGAGCTTAATCGGAAGAATATAAAATGTGTGGGCCTTCTCGGCTAAATCCAATTCGACATATCCCTCATTCAAATCCAGATCTTGACCATCCCAACGCGTTAGCCGCGGGAACCATGTCCACCGAGAAAACTTAAGAACTTGAGCGGCCTTCTCTGTGATCGTCAGCGTCTTTTCTATTCCTAGGTTCACTTCTAAATCTCCCCGTTCAAAATAGTCTGCAAACTTCTGAGGATCAGTAGCAAATTTCACATAAAAAAGTTTTTGGGTGTCCGGGGCAATCTCAAATTCATAAAAACCAATTTCTCCATCGGGCAAGGGCTGGCCTCTTTGGGCTAGCGTCATATAAATCGTGTATTTACCTCGCGGGAATTCAGAAACATCAACCAAAGCTCTAAAAGCCACTCTCTCAATAAACCCGTCTTTGTCTTCATCAAACAGAAGATGTTTCACCTCTCGAACTTGCAACATCGCTAATCGGCTGCGATGGAGCTCTTCGTAACGGGCATCGACATGTGGAGAACGATACATGATCACCGTTGCACTATAAAAAAGATGAAATGAAACAATGATAAAAAGCAAATTGCGAGAATTTTCCCAAAATGGGCGGAACAAAAATCCAAATAACAACGCCAGAATCAAAGGAATGACGTAGTAATAAGCCTCAAAAATATAAATCAATAACGTAGGATGTCCCGAAGAATCATAAAGCGGAGTTTGAAAATGCACAACCAGATAAGCAGCTCCTGCAAGACACAAAAAATAAATGGCAACAATTTCAATCAACAAAAGCGTATAAGTCTTTTTAGTAGGCGGTTCGTTGAGGAATTGTTTTTTAGCCATGGGTTATTTGGCTGCCTTGGATTTCGGCTCTGTTGAAGGATACAAGAAATGATTCATCTTTTTTCGTTCTTCGACAGGAATTGAGAACGCTATTGATTTTAAATAATCTGCCACACTGCGAATCTCTGGGTTCCAAATGAAACGAAAATTCGGGTCATATGTTGCCATATAAGACAATCCGACGATCGAGAGCTTGAATTCTTCATAAAAAAACCGCCATAAAACTTCCGCCATCTCAGGATATTTTGACGGATTTTTAGAAAAATCCTTGGGATATCGAACATTTTTAAAAAGGATCGCGGTCCGCTCAATGTTTTCCTGCAGCTGATGAACCAATTGTAAAAAACTTGCCTGATCTCGGGCCTGATCTAAAGCAGGATATAACTCACGCACCGCTTGCCCCACACTGATATCATCCAATAGATAAAAATAATTCTCAAACTCTTTTTCCTTCTTCATCCGAAAGGCAATGGTCTTCACCTGAGCTTCTTGAAAATCTTTTTCCAAGCGATAAGATTGAAGTGTGCCTGGGCTTCCCATTGCCAAAAAACATCCTCGTAGAAAAACAAGCACCAAAACAAAGGGTGCGATGAGAAGCAAAACAATTCCCAATAACTTCTTAGACTTCCATTCCATAGGGCGGATACCAGCGGTAAATTTTTGCGTTTGTCGATGACGACGAAGGTTTCAACTCAACTTCTTTCAAATAAGCAGGCAATAAGCAAGAATCACCTCTCTGCAAACGATCCGTGTAACGTCCATCCACACAGACATCAATTTCTCCATCTTGCACATAAAGTGGGAACCCAAATGACGCGGTTGGAATTTTAATCGGGTGATTAAAAATCATTTCTTCAACAATCACATCGGGAGTGGAGAAAATTCGATCAATTGACGTTCCCTTTTCATCAAGGATCTTCTGAGGTTTTACAAAAAAATCACTTTGTTTAGAGAACGATTTGGCTTGCAGAAAAATATCCAAAGCGCCTGCCCAATCTTCTTTACCTGGTCGAGGTCTTTTGCCATCTGTCTGGTCATATAATCCCACGGTTGCATCAGAGATCGTTCCTTTATCTTCAGGTGCAGGCGCCTTTGACCATTCACACAGAAAAGTGTCATATCGAATCGCGTGGACCGCTCCACCTGGAACAACAAGAAACATGGATTCGTCTAGGTCAAATGCGTTTAAAAATTTTTCCAGCTGCCCAGTCTTGATGGCCTCATGAATCATCGGCGGGGTAACATCTTGCTTCCATCCTAAATAAACCCTTCCCTTCCCTCGCCACATTTCCGGTTTTGCCGGGCGCCACGAATGCCCCTCTTGAGGATGCACTTGGATCGAAAGAGATCCACGCAGAGGTTCATGATGAGTATCCAAAAGTTTCATCACCGTTCTCATCGCAGAACCGTATCGCACAACATGTTTTTTTCCTAAAATTTCTGGCCCCTTCAAAGCCAAAACCGTGGGCAGTGGCACCGTTTCTCCACTTGGTAAAACCACAAAAGAAGGATATTGCCGATCATCAGAGGCGATCCAGGATTCCGCAATGATATCCGTAGGCTCAATATTTAAAGAAGCCAATTTGTCTTGATTTAAAACAGATTTGCCCTGGACATCGTACAGGATGCCTAATGATCGCAAGACATTTGATTCCGTTGCCGGCTTACCCCAGATATAACCACTGCGGTCCTGAGC
>JANLHA010000095.1 GCA_024653845.1 Candidatus Omnitrophota bacterium
CTCGTTGCTCATCTTCATAGACCTGACGGATCATTTGATAACGCTGAACCATCTCTCGCGGCAAATTTTGTGCGGTATAAGGATTTTCTCCTTCAGGCAAAATGAACGCATCCACCGCTTCCTGCGCCGAAACAAGTCTTCGTCCCGGCTGATCTTCGGCTGTAGCAATCATCATCGCTAACGCAAAAATCAATCGAGCTTCCGCATCATTGAGCTGGGCTGAATCCCATTGTGCTCGATAGTTAAGATTAGCGCGCACGACCATAGCATCAAATAAGTCTTGAGTTTCTCGACTTATCCCTCCAGGGTAAGCAAGAACTTCAAATTTACGATCAGGATTCGCTGGATGAGTATGAATACGGACCGTCCCAAAACGCCCGACAGGAGCCACTCCATCTGGATTACGGGTTGAATAAATTCCTGTCACACTTCCCACATCTTCGCCAGCTGTATGGATATAAATATAAGCGATGTTGGAGGCTCGCCGATCATTAAAACCTTTCTCATGAAGACCCCCGGCCACCTCTAAAAGTTTTTGGGCTCCATCACGAATGATCAATTCTTCTTTAGAAGTTCCGGGACTGGTTTCTTCGTCCCAAGCTTCTCTTGCAGTGGCTTCATCTGCCTGACCATCCAAAGAAGGAGATGCTCCTGCCTCCATCGACATTCCAGCCATACTTTCTCCACTGTCAGAAACGCCATTAACATCTCCCGGGCGCAGAGGTAGAGTGGCTGTGGGTTCATCCAACTCCAATCGGATCTGTTCTCCGGATCTCAACAAATCTGCAGGGAGAGGCTGATCCGCGATCTTTTCCAAAGCATAAAAGGCTCGATGATCTTGAGCTAGTGTGACCATGGGAGCCGCAGAATTTCTCGTCGAGAAGTATCGAAAAATTTGCTCTCGCAACTCAGGCATTTGCATCAATTGATTTCGTGCAGTTTCAAACGCAGAAGGCCCCCCATCAGCAACAGATCGTCGACGGTGATACTGCAATCGTGCGTCAATATAATCTCGAATGTCTTGACGCGAGAGTGTCGGAGGAGGACGACGAGCTGTTAAAGCGGTCACCGCCCGATCCGGGTGACCTCGCATCACATGCAAAATGGCAGAGATATAACGCTTTTCATCATCCCTCAAACCAGCATCTTTCTTTAATTGTTCTTCATATTGAGTGGAAGCCACTACCGCAGATTCTCTTATCGCTCTTTGCCAAGGCTCTAAAGACGCATCATCTGTGGCGTCCCAAGGCGTTTGATATTTAGGTCCTTTAAAAGCATAAATCCCGGTGTCTTCCAAACGAACCATGATCTCGACGCGTGTGGGATTCCGAATACGTCCCATGTTTCCTAAATAAAGCCTTCCCTCATCATCCGCAATAAGGGGGGCTATCCCTAAACGCGCTCCATAGCGTGGATGACTCATGACAGGATCTTGGGATTGACTAATCGTGTGCGCTCGATCAAGAACTCCACGAGAAGCAAAAATGTCAACGTTGTGACCAATGACGCCGCCTACTCTTCGATCAAAACCCTCTACAAGAGCCATGGCCGTAGGTTCTTCTGCGTCCGCGTCCGCTAAACGCTCTGTAGGTTCGTCGTCAGGTCGACCAAGCGCAGATGGATCTAGTAAAGTCCCTCTAGGTTCTCTGGGCGCCGCACGACCAGCGGCGGTATCAACAAGTGTGCCTTTCGCTCCTGCTGCAGCTGCGGGCTGAGCCGGCTTGCCCTCTGCAAAAACAACTGTGGCCTTACCTCGCTGATCTGCTCCTTCAGGTGCTGAGGGCCGGACCTGAGGATATGGAGTTCGAGAACCATCAGGAGAAGGTGGTTTCCAATAAACATTGGCTTTCTTCACACTCCCCTTCCCTTGAGCATTCAACCATACTCCTAATTTCGGTTGCGTCTTATCTTGAAGATCGACCGTAGGCCACAAATTATCTCCAAACTTCATCGTGACCGTTAAGACCATTTCTTGGGACGAAGGGTTACCGGAAATATGATCATAATATTGATAATGCGCGTGGAGCTGCTGTCTTTCATCTTGCACGACCCAAATTCTAACCGTTTGCCCCTCAAAAGAAATCCAAACATCCCCTTGAAAAGACATATCCATCAGAGCCTGACCAGTTGGTGACACTTTGACTGTGAGTTCTTGTTGTTGATATCCCTGAGCCAACAGCGCCTTAACATATTTCCCGCCTCCCAACATATCTATCAATCCCGCGCCCAGCGTCGAGGGTTCGCGAGAATCAGCTGATTGAGCCTGATCCGTATCCCCCGCAATCTTCTGTCCAACACCCGTTTCATCAACAGAAGCGTTATGGGCCGCCTCCCAACTCAAACCTTGCTTACGATATTTAATTTCCGCCTGTTCATGCCGAAAAATCTCCTGATCTTTCAATTCGCCGACAAAACCTACAATCATCCATTGGCCTTTCCAGCGGCTCGTCGAAGAGGATTGAAAATTCACGGCCTTAACTGCCAACTCTCCTTGCGGCTCAATGACTTGTTCGAAAATTTCTTGCCCGAGTGGAAACTGCTTGGCTTCTTCTTTGATGGCAATCACGGCGTTACCATCCGCATCTTGAGTCTCAATGATCAAACCTTCCTTCGCCAATTCGTCAAGAAGAAGCTCCATGACTTCGCCTTCGGAAGCATTCTCAACAAGATCATTCTTGGGAGACCGCGCCACCCGTCTTAAAATCTCTGACAAGCGCTCTTTAGGCTCAATCCTCGTCGGAGCACGAAGAATAGTTCCCACCGCTTCGCCCGCCGCCCGACCCGCAGCTACAGATCTCGTGACCTGAACCAGTCCGCCCAAATCGCCACCGTCTTTGTCTCGAAACTCCATACCCCCAGCAAAATATTTTCGAGGAATCACTTGTTGCGTGGCCGGGTCGACTTCTTCCTTAATGAAGTTGTAAGCCCCCTTTTTGAAAGCTTTCAAATACGCGTCATAAATCTTTTCTTTAGCGGCCTTATCTTTGACATCGACTCCCAAAACTTTATTTTTCCCGACGTAAATCTTGCTCAGAATATTTTTCTGCAACGTCTTTTTAAACCAAGCAGCCAAAATCATGGAATTATAAATTTGACGCAGAGGTGCGAAATGTTGTCCTTCATTCACTTCTTTTTTCAACTCCGGCAAAATGATATCACGCATGATTGCCGAAGAAATATCATCAGTTGCGGGAATTTTCGAAAGGTTCTTAGAAGCTTTGCGAGAAAGATAATCTTCTTCTAAAAGCACGTCCAGCTGACTTTCAGCAACAAATCCAGAATCTTCATGCTCATATACAACCGCTTTTTGAGGTACCACCCAAACCTTATGAAAAGTGTTAATAGGAACTTTGGTGGTGCCATACATTTTTTGAGCCTTTTGATAAATACGGCCCCAGAATTCCTTACCTTGCTCGCCATCGGGATAAATCATCGACGCGGTGATCTGCTTCAATATATAATCTTGGGCCAAAAGGTCACGACCCAACTGAGTCATGCCCAAAGCCTGGGGTGCAATGCGATCAGGCTCCTGAGGCGATAAGTTGACCCAAAGGTCTTGACTAGGCACCGTGATCGTCGCTAAAAAATATTTGATGAGCTTGGTGATTTCCCATCGGAGTTTCTCACCTTGAAGATCCGTATTCCCGGTATCGACAATGAAGTCCAAACGCAGTGGATCTGTAGGAGAAAGCTTGACCCCCTTAAGAACAACCGGTGAAAATTGAGTCGTCGATAATGGGATGACGCCAGACGTATGCAAGCCCAAAATGCTCTGGGCTTCAGCGACAGAAAGCGGCACCAGAGAATTCGTTCCCCAGCAAATCATCACAAAAAGGGCAAGGATTCGTTGAACAAAACAGTTCTTTCTTAAAAAGGGAATAAATATCATATATACCTTTAATAATGATCTTTAGCGAAAGTATGCCATATTATTTTTGAAAATGCAAAATCATGGCAATCCCTTTAAGAACCAAATGGGGATCAATGCGGGAAGGAACATCTTGTAAATAGCCCTTCATCAGGGTGGCGTAGCCACCCGTCAACACGACTTTGGGAGTCCCTTTGACGGTCTTTTTTAGCCGACCAATGAGCCCTTGGATCATTTCACCATATCCATAAAAAATTCCACTCAAAATGCTGCCTTGAGTGTCTCGACCGACGAGGGTTCTCGGTTTTTGGATTTTGGCCATGGGCAAAAGAGCGGTTCGCTGAAAAAGCATTTCGGCGGAGAGCTGGATGCCGGGAACAATAATCCCACCTAAATATTCTCCTCTTCGGGAAACCACGTCTAATGTGATGGCCGTTCCCAAGTCAACAATAACTGCTGGAGCGCCATACAATTTCATCGCTGCATAAGCGCCCACCAAACGGTCTTGACCCACCTGCCTTGAATTTTTATAACGATTGATCATCGGGACTAAAATATCTTTGCCAATCACTTGAGGACGAATCCCTAAAACTTGATGAACCGCAGAACAGACCTTCGGCAAAACAGAAGGAACAACACTGCAAATAACCACATCTGCTGGGAGAATGTTGATTTTTCTCAACGCAGCATTCAATTCTTTAGAAAGTGCAGCCGCCTTTTGCACCGTCGGAAGATTCTGAACGCGCAAAACTTCTTGACCTTTCATCAAACCAAGCGTGATTGTGGTATTTCCAATATCAATGGCTAAAAACAAATCTTGTTTTACCATCCACCACCCCCTCCTCCCCCGCCGCCACCGCCGGAACGACCTCCGCCCCCACGGAATCCGCCACCGCCACGCCGTCCCCCTGCTCCAGCAGAAACACTCCCTGGAGGATGAGAAGCTGCAGCAATACTCCTCGAGAAAGATGATCCCAATCCCCCGCTTAACTGATGAAGGGTTCTCCACGAGCTACCTGTATACCAACGCGGCATATATTTAACATCTTTCCCTGAATCCGCCGTTATACGACTCAAGACGGAAGCGAACTGTTCCGACCACTCCTGTTCCACATCAAGGGCTAAAGCATAAGGTAAATATTTCTCGAATAATTCTGGCGTTTGTTCTGGAGGATTCAAAAGATTAAGTCGATCTTTTTCAGCGGTCGCCAAATACATTTTAAATCCTTCAATACGATCCATCAGTTTTCGACCGACGACCGTACGAGCTTTCAATAAAAAATAAAAGATAACATTTATTGCCAGTAAAATGGCGATCATAAAAAAACTCAGCAAAACAAGTTGTCCAGAAAATAGCAATGAGCCTGCCCATATCATATAACCCACAGAAAAACCTAATCCCAAAATGAAATAAAATCCATTATCATGAAAATACATGGCAGAATTTCTCCGCATCAAAAAATCCTGTAAGACAACCCTGGCATCGCTAATGCGAGCATAATTTTTCTGACTCAAAGCAACTTCATTCCTAAAAATAAACAACTTTCGAGCGATAAGACCTTCTTCTTCCGTCAGGCTTTCTTCATTTTGTCCTATTTTCATCAAGAAGAATTCTTTTTGAGGCGACAGAAATTTTTCTCCAAAATCTTCTGTAATCTCCACATATCCTTTAGCCGCCATATTGATAATCGCTGCCGTAAAAGCCTTATCATCAAAGCCCATCTTATAAAAATATCGGGTCACTGCTGGAGAAAGATTGTCCGGTGGTTCATATAAAGGAATAATTGTTCCTGACTGGGGGTCTCGGCCGACGAGAAACCAAATAAAAAGATAAAGAAGGGAAATCGTTAAGAGGCCCATTAAAAGACCAATGGCCACTTGATTGTCTTGGAAGAAAAAATTAATTCTTTGATTTAAAGATGGCTCTTGAATATATCCCTTGGGCCAATCGACATAAATGGTCAGCCCTTCATACGGAGCTAGAGATCTGGTTGTCCGAAACTTCACAGCTCCAAGCTCTTCTTGGTCTGCAATGTATCCTAACCCACGCGAACCCTGTGGCCCCGTGTAACCGCCCCATTCCAAAACTTTGGGAGCGGCGTCTTTAGGCAACTTCACCGCCGCCGAAGCTTGATCAATGGAGAAAACCCATCCATTGCCGGTTACGTTCCAATAAAGCTCGTCAAATTCTTTAAAGAAACCTAACTGTCGATTTGTTTTATAGACAATTGTGTATGTGTATTCACCAGACCTGAGGAAAACATCACCTTCTCCAATATAAATTCGCTGACCGTTGGATTTTTTCTCAACGTGGTACGGTTCAGGCAAGCCATCACGTCGGACCTCTAACACCTCAAATCCCACGCGCACCCGATTGCCCCAACGGTCTTTATAATCCGTCGGGAAATCGCGATAGATGCCGCGTTTGACTTGATCACCTTGGGCGATGACGCGAATGGTTTCAGTGACGGTCATCGTTGAGTCCGCATGAACATCGATGTCGCTGTGAAAGGAAAGAATACGTTCGGCGGAAGGCGCCGCAAAAGCCAAAGTGACAATTCCGAGACAGAACGTCATTAAAAATCCAAGTTTTCGAATCATCTGAAATTCACCTCAGGGTTCTTCCGTTCCGTCGCATATTCGATT
>JANLHA010000097.1 GCA_024653845.1 Candidatus Omnitrophota bacterium
ATTGACGCAGCTCCTTGCGCACTTTGGCATCCAGGGATCCGAAAGGTTCGTCGAGCAAAAGCACTTTCGGTTCAATGGCCAAAGCGCGGGCCAAGGCAATACGCTGACGCTGCCCTCCCGATAACTGTGAAGGATAGCGATTCGCCACCCAATCCAGCTGCACAAGCTTTAAAAGTTCATGCACCTTCTCTTTGATTTTATCGTCGCCAGGTCGGATGGCTCGTGGCTTAACCTTCAAACCAAACGCCACATTCTCAAAAACCGTCATATGACGAAAAAGTGCATAATGTTGAAAAACAAATCCCACATTGCGATCTTTGGCGCTTTTTTCTCTGGCATCTTTGCCGTGGAAAAAGATTTCGCCTGCATCTGCGGTCTCCAAACCGGCAATAATCCGAAGCAATGTTGTCTTGCCAGATCCCGAAGGCCCTAAAAGAGCGATTAACTCACCGCTTTCGACCTTCAAGTTCACATCATGGAGTGCTTTGAATGTCCCAAATGTTTTGGTGATTTGTTTAACTTCAATACTCATATCTTCAATTCTCCGTCTTGGTAGCGGCTTGTAATTCTGCCCGATATTTGAATTCAATCATAGATTTTAAAACAAGTGTCACTAACGCAAGCATAGCTAAGATCGACGCTGCCGCAAAAGCTGCCGTAAAATTGTATTCGTTATAAAGGATTTCGATGTGCAAAGGCAATGTATTGGTTTGTCCTCGGATGTGACCCGAAACCACAGAAACCGCACCAAATTCTCCCATCGCCCGTGCGTTACAAAGAATCACGCCATATAAAAGCCCCCACTTGATATTCGGCAAGGTCACACGCCAAAATGTTTGAAAGCCACTTGCACCTAATGTGATGGCCGCCTCTTCCTCTTCATTGCCTTGCGCCTTCATCACCGGAATGAGTTCACGCGCGACCATTGGAAACGTTACAAAAATCGTCGCTAAAATGATCGCCGGGGGCGCAAAAATGATTCTGATTCCATGCTCCATCAACCATGGACCCAAAGCCCCTTGCGCGCCAAAAATCAAAACAAAAATCAAACCGGAAATTACTGGAGAAACAGATAATGGCAAATCGATTAACGTAATCAGAAAATTTTTACCCCAGAAATCGAATTTAGCAATGGCCCACGACGCTGCGATCCCAAAAACCACGTTAATGGGAACCGCAATCAAAGCTGTTAGAAGCGTCAACCGAATTGCTGCCAACGCATTCGGTTCAGTAAACGATTTCAAATACACGCCGATGCCTTTGCTCAACGCCGTGGCGAATACAATGCACAGCGGCAGAAAAATAAAAAACAATAAAAACCCGAGTGCTAGCGCAATGAGTGTCCAGCGGACCCAACGTGGTTCGGTGCGTGTGGCCATCAGCTCATTCCAATCCGCTTAGAAAATTTCCATTGTAAAAAATTGGTGAATGCCAATAGTGCAAAAGAAATCAGAAGCATCACCACCGCAATGGCAGTCGCTCCTGCGTAATCGTATTGTTCCAGTTTTGTCATGATCAAAAGCGGGGCAATTTCGGTTTTTCCCGGCATGTTTCCCGAAATAAAGATGACCGACCCATATTCGCCAATGGCTCTGGCAAAGGCCAATGTGAAACCGGTGATCAAGGGTGGAATCAAATTGGGAAAAAGAACTTTGGCAAAGGTTTGCCAACGATTCGCTCCAAGGCTTGCGGCTGCATCTTCCAATTCCGCATCCAGTTCTTGCAACACCGGCTCGACGGTACGAACCACAAAAGGGAATCCAATGAAAATCAATGCGAGCGTAATCCCAAAAAAACTATACGCCGATTCAATTCCCCATGCATAAAGATGTTTTCCAATCCAACCATTTTGAGAATAGAGCGATGTGAGGGCAATGCCCGTGACGGCCGTGGGCAATGCAAAAGGAAAATCGACAAACGCATCAATGATTTTTTTGCCAGGAAAGGAATAACGAGCCAGAACCCAAGCGACAAGAAATCCAAAGACAA
>JANLHA010000103.1 GCA_024653845.1 Candidatus Omnitrophota bacterium
ACTCACGTGATTTTCTGTTTTAAGAAAGGCCCTGACAACTCGCTCTCGTTTGGCAGAGTGCTTTAACCCTTGTTGTCCAATATAATTAGAAAATATGGCGATTTCGTTTTTCATATCCAACTTTCTTGGACATCCTATCATTCTGCGTCGGGGATGTCAATTGTTTGCTGGATTATATTGCATACTCCGGATCAAGCATAATCCACTTGTTTAACAAAACAATGATCTTCTCCACCGCCTCCTGAGGATCAGTATTCGCCGGCAAATTCAAATCACTCTGTTCTTTAAAAAGTTCACTTCCTCCAACGTTAATCACCAACGTTTTATGGGGATGATTGAGAACTTTCAATGCCTGCAATTCATATTCATCAATATCGCTCACACTTGTAATCAAAATCAATCCCGCATCGGTCAAAATATGAGACATCTCTCCGAGCTGCTGAATTTGCTGAAACTTATTCAATGTTTTATCATTCGAAGCCGCCGCCCCACCCGCCAAAATCTCATTCGCCACTCCCAAAAAGTATGCAAACTTTCCTCGATGAAAAAGCTCTTCTTCAAGAGCTTTCGCAATTGCTTGCTTGCCGGTATCGACCGGCCCTGCCAAAACTAACAACGCAGACTTGTGTTGATATTTCTTGGCGCGTTTTTCTGGATTGATTTCACTGCGCACCCATGCCTTTTCTCGACGATGAATATGCTCTTTAAGCGAAGTCACCTCTTCATAAACCGGAGCCAAGACGATTCCGCCGCCAGCGATTTCATAATTATCAATAATGACAAACCGCCCTGTCTCAGGGATATGAGCCACTTCATCAAAAGCAATCGGTTTTAATGTTTCAAAAATACACTCTGCCACATCGTGACGATCCACAATGGATTTATTGGCAATCGAAGCCAATTCCGAAGCATCGAGCACTCCCAAAACTTGAGAAAGCACAACCGGCACGTGCTGTGTTGCCAATTTGAGTTTGTAAGTTTTATTTTGCACTAAGGGTTGGCGTCCCATCCAGAAAATATTGCCTTTGAATTTGGTACTCACATGTGGCGACCGGTCTTTCTTTTTGCACATAATCTCACCAGGACGGATGTAAATTTGAGTTTTCAAACAAAAACCTGTGCTCTGCCCAGCAAATGCTTCATTCTGAGGAGGGAGATTGAATCCTTCGACACTTGAGATTTTCGACTCTTTACGCGAAGGATAAAAAATCACGTCATCCCCAACTTGAATAGATCCACTTTCCACGCGTCCTGAAAAAATCCGGCGATCATCCTCTTCCCCGGTAAATTTATAAACATCTTGGATGGGGAAACGAAACTCTTGTTCCGATTTTGCAGCAGTTTTTTTAAAATCATCCAACGCTTCAAGAATGGATGCCCCCTGATACCATGGCAATTTTTTAGATGATATCACCATGTTGTCACCTTCACGCGCGCTGATAGGAATGAAATGTTTAGGCTTCACCTTGATCTCATCAAGGAATTTCAAATATTTGGTCTTGATATATTCAATAACATCCTTACGATACCCCACGAG